>JBBECM010000012.1:0-8261 GCA_040881855.1 Chthoniobacterales bacterium
GCCGGGGGGGGCCCCCCCCGCTTCTACTTTTCCAAAACCGCTACAGTTGGTATCCCGCCGCCGCTTCTGCTACTCTCCCCATTCCACCATGTTTTCCCGCCTCTCCGACAAACTGCAGAGTGTCTTCAAAGACCTCCGCGGGCACGGGCGCATCAGCGAGTCGAATGTCGATGCCGCCCTGCGCGAAGTGCGTCTCGCCCTGCTCGAGGCGGACGTGCATTTCAAAGTGGCCAAGGAGTTCATCGCGCGGGTCAAAGAGAAAGCCCTCGGCGACGAAGTGCTGCGCAGCGTCACGCCCGGACAGCAAATCGTCAAAATTTTCCACGACGAGTTGTCCGCCCTCCTCGGCGGCGACGCCGCGCCGCTCAACCTCGGACCGCAGGCCCGCATCCTGGTCGTCGGTCTCAACGGCGCGGGCAAGACCACGACCTGCGCCAAGCTCGCCGCGTGGCTCAAGAAGAACGGGCGCACCCCCGTGCTCATCGCCTGCGATTTGCAACGCCCGGCCGCGGTCGAGCAACTGGCCACTCTGGCCGGACAGATCGGCGTGCCTATGTATCGTCCGCCTGCCGGCGAAAAAAACGTCCTGCGCGTGGTGCGCGACGGCATGGTCTGGGCCAAGGACCAGGGCCACAATGTCGAGATCTATGACACGGCCGGGCGTCAGGATCTCGACCACGATCTGATCGACGAACTGCGCAAAGTGAAGGATCTCGTCCAGCCCAACGAAAGCCTGCTCGTTTGCGATGCCGCGACCGGACAGCAGGCCGTCGGCGTGGCCGAAAAATTCCACGGTGCGGTCGGGGTGACCGGCCTCATCCTGACCAAACTCGACGGCGACGCCCGCGGCGGCGCGGCGCTTTCGCTCCGCGAGGTGACCGGACAGCCGGTCAAATTCGCCGGCACCGGTGAAAAAGTGGACGCTTTCGAAGTTTTCCATCCGGACCGCATGGCCGGCCGCATTCTCGGGATGGGCGATGTGATCAGCCTGGTTGAGAAAGCTGCCGCGAATTTCGAGGTCGAGGACGCCACCCGCATGGAAGCCCGCCTCAAGGGCGGCCAGTTCGACCTCAACGACTTCCTCGAACAGTTCAAAATGCTCCGCAAGATGGGTCCGCTGGAGAATCTCCTTGGACTCATCCCCGGGATGGATAAGATGAAGTCTCCTGGCGTTGACGACAAACAGATGCGCCGGGTGGAGGCCATTGTCCTCTCCATGACGCTCGGCGAGCGATCACGGCCCGACGTTCTGAACGCCCGGCGCCGCCAACGCATCGCCCGCGGCAGCGGGACGACGGTGACGGAGGTGAACAACCTTCTGCTGCGGTTCTCCGACATGAGAAAACTCATGAAAAAGCCCGGCAAACTGAAAAAAATGATGGCAAGGGCAGGCGGTATGGGCATGCTTGGCCGGAACTAAAAAAATACTTATGGCAACGGCAATACGACTCCGCCGCGAAGGCACCCGCAACAGCCCCTACTACAAAGTGGTGGTGGCCGACAAACGCAGCCCGCGCGACGGCAAATTCCTCGAAATCCTCGGCAACTACGACCCGAAGAAAACCGGCACCAACTACAAGATCAACGTGGCCCGCATCGACCACTGGGTCAAAAACGGCGCGCAGATGTCCGACACGGTGCGCAGTCTGGTCAAAAAAGCCCGCCAAGCTGCGTGAGCCCGAACGAGGAATTCCTGACCTTTGTCCTGCGCCGCCTGGCCGGCCACCCCGACGAGGTTTTTCTCTCCCACGCCGCCCTCGACGGCAAAGACGTCTACACCGTGCAGGCCCGGCAGACCGACCTGCCGCGCATCATCGGCAAACGCGGCCAGACCATCCACGCCATGCGCAGCCTCCTCGACGCCGCTGCCGCGAAACACGGCGGCAAGGTGAGCTTGGTCGTCCCCGATTGATCGCGTGAAATATTTTTCCCTCCTCCTCGGCCCTCTCGCGTTGGTCGCGGTCTCCTGCGAACGCATCCCGCCCTCGGTCAGTATCCCGGATTACGACCAGAAAAAAGCCGCCGCGGAAAAAGTGGAGGAGAAACCCCTCGGCGCCGCGGAAAACCCGCCCGAGTTTTTCCCGTCGCAAGGCGCGGAGTAACCCTGTAGCGGCGCCGGTCGTTTCCCATGGTAGGGACGAGCGGCCCGCTCGTCCGCCCTTTTCCAAAGGACACGCGAGCCGCGTGTCCCTACCTCTATGCCGGCAAAAACGAATCATCCGGTTCCCTTGCCGGTCTGCTATATTGAGCGTCGATGACCAAGCGGCGTGGCTTCTTCTCCCGCGAAGCGGAAAGCTTCGCCTGCGCCTTCCGTGGCATCGCCGCGCTGCTTAAAAGCGAAGTCCACGCCCGCATCCACCTCGCTGCCACGCTCGCCGTTCTCGTGCTCGGTTGGTGGTGCGAAATCACCCGGGGCGAATGGCTCGCCGTCATCCTCTCCATCGGCCTGGTCTGGACAGCCGAAGCCCTCAACACCGCGGTCGAATACGTTGCCGACCTGGCCCATCCCGACGAACACCCCGAGGTGAAAAAACTGAAAGACCTCGCCGCCGCCGCGGTCCTCTTCGCCTCCATCGCCGCCCTCGTCGTCGGTCTGGTCATCTATCTACCGCGTTTGTGCAATGCCTGCAGCGGATGACCCGCCTGCAAGTTTATGCATTGAGCTTTGACTTTATATGCACAGAATGGGCTGATGAGAACCACGCTGGACCTGCCTGCCCCGCTCCTTGAGGAAGCGTTGCGGGTTTCCCGTCACAAGACGAAAACGGCGGTCATCATCACCGCGCTGGAAGACCTCATCCGGAAAAACCGGACGCTCGGAATCAAGAAATTCAAAGGCAAGGTCGATCTGAAGATCGACCTCGACAAGCTGCGCGATCGCCGGAAGTGAGGGTGTTGGTCGACAGCTCCGTGTGGATCGATTACTTCCGCGCGGGCCATCACGCTGCGGACCTTGAAGCTCTCCTCGACGACAACCGGATCGTGACCAACGATCTGATCCATGCCGAGTTGATCCCGGCCCTGCAACTTCAGCGCCAGACACACCTGATCAATTTGCTAAGGGAACTCGAACGCCAGCCCCTGCGGCCCGATTGGGATGAAGTTGTCGGCCTTCAGACAACCTGCTTGCGCAAAGGTATCAATGGCGTAGGCATTCCCGACCTGCTCATTGCCCAGCACGCCATGCAGCACGATCTGCAGCTCCTGGCCCGAGACCGGCATTTCCGGCAACTGGCGCGGTATACTCCGCTGCAACTGCACTCTCCCGCGGATTAACTGTTTATTCGTCTCGTCGCCCGTCGCGCGCCATCCGCCATATCTCTATGACCCACCTCTATCTCGCCATAGCCATCGTGGCCGAAGTCATTGCCACCTCCGCACTCAAAGCCTCCGACGGATTCACGCGGCTCGGACCCTCCCTCTTTGTCGCTGTTGGTTATGCGGTGGCGTTCTACTTCCTCTCGCTCACCCTGCGCACCATGTCGGTCGGCCTGGCCTATACCATCTGGTGCGGGGCGGGTGTTGTGTTGGTTAGCCTAATCGGTTGGTTGGTGCTCGGACAAAAGCTGGATGGAGCGGCCCTTGGTGGCATGGCTCTGATCATCGCCGGCGTGGTGGTGATCCATCTGTTTTCCAAGAGCGTCACGCACTGAGGCGCGAGAGGTTCAAAGCCGCGCGTCGCGGTAGTTTTCGCGGAACCAGCGGTAGGCGTCGGCGATGCCTTCGCGTAACGGAATGCGCGGGCTCCAGCCGAGGGCTTTGATTTTCGAGATGTCGAGGAGCTTGCGCGGGGTGCCGTCCGGTTTGCCCGCATCAAATTCCAGCGTGCCGTCGAATCCGAGCACGTCGCAGACCGTCTCGGCCAGTTCGCGGATGGTTACATCCTCGCCGCAGCCGATGTTGACCAGATCCGGTTCGTCATAGTGCTCGAGAAGGAAGAGGCACGCCTCGGCCAGGTCGGTGGTGTGGAGAAATTCGCGCCGCGGGATTCCCGTGCCCCACACCGTGATGCTCTTCGCCCCGGCCTGTTTCGCCTCGTGCACTTTGCGGATGAAAGCGGGCAGCACGTGCGAGTTGTGCAGGTCGTAGTTGTCGTGCGGGCCGTAAAGATTGGTCGGCATGCCGCTGATGAAATTTTTCCCGTATTGGCGCGCGTAGGACTGGCAGAGTTTGATCCCGGCGATCTTGGCCAGCGCGTAGGCGTCGTTGGTCGGCTCGAGCGGTCCGGTGAGCAGCGCGCTCTCGGGGATCGGTTGCGGGGCCATCTTCGGATAGATGCAGGAACTGCCGAGGAAGAGCAGTTTGCGCGTGCCGAAATCGGCCGCGGCTTCGATCAGGTTGTTCTGGATGGTCAGATTCTGGAGGAGGAATTCCGCCGGTTGCTCGTTGTTGGCCAGGATGCCGCCGACTTTGGCCGCGGCGTCGACCACGATGGACGGACGCTCTTTCTCGAAGAAGGCCCGCACGGCGGCGCGGTCGAGCAGGTCGAGTTCCTTGCGGGTGCGACCGAGCACTTTGGCCAAGCCCTCCGCGCGCAGCTTGCCATGGATGGCGCTGCCGACCATGCCGCGGTGACCGGCCACGAATATTGTCTCGTCCTTCGACAGGCTCATTGGATACTTTGAGCAAGGTATGGCAAAGACCCCCGCCGCGGCAAGAAACGGCCGTCTGCAAGTGCTCAAGACCTACAAAATGTATGTCGGCGGGGCCTTTATCCGTTCGGAAAGCGGCAAAGTCGTCCCGGCGCTGTCCCCGGACGGCAAGACGACGCTGGCCCAGGTCTGCCGCGGTTCGCGCAAGGATTTCCGCGATGCGGTGGTCGCCGCGCGCCAAGCCTTCGGCAAATGGAGCGGCGCGAGTGCTTATTTGCAGGGGCAGATTCTTTACCGCGCGGCCGAAATGCTCGAGATGCGGGCGGAGGAGATGGAACGCGAGATCACGCGCAGCACGGGATGCTCCGCCGCCGCCGCGCGCCGCGAGGTGGCCGATGCGGTCGAGTTGCTGGTGCATTACGCGGGATGGACGGACAAATTCACGGCCGTCTTCGGCTCGGTCAATCCGGTATCGTCCCCGCATTTCAATTTCACCTACCCGGAAGGCACTGGCGTGGTCGTCATTTTCTGTCCGGACACGCCGTCTTTCGTCGCCCTCGTTCATTTGGTCGCCGCGACCATCCTGACCGGCAACACTTGCATTGTGGTGGCCTCGGAAAAATATCCGCTGCCCGCCCTGACCTTCGGCGAGATCCTCGCCACGAGCGACCTGCCCGGCGGGGTGGTCAATATTTTGTCCGGACCCCGCGCCGATCTCGCCCCGACCGCGGCGACGCACATGGATGTGAACGCCATCGTCAACGGCTGCGAGGATGACGCGCTGGACAAAACCCTCCACGAAGGCACCGCGAGCAACATGAAGCGCTACGCGCGTCACACCGTGCCGGTCGGCGATTGGCGCACCGCCGACCGCCCGCAGTGGATCCTCGACACCATCGAGTTCAAGACCGCCTGGCATCCGATCGGGTGGTAAGCAGTTTTTTGGGGCGATGCACATCCCGTCCCTCATTGAAAAGAAGCGCGATGGCGGTGCGCTGACGCCGGACGAGATCCGTGCCCTGGTCGGTGCTTATGTGCGCGGCGAGGTGCCGGATTACCAGATGGCGGCGCTGGCCATGGCGGTGTTTTTTCGCGGGATGGATGATGCCGAAACAACGGCCCTGACCATGCAGATGCGCGACTCGGGCGATATTTTCTCCTGGCCCGCGGGCACACCGCCCAAAGTCGACAAACATTCGACCGGCGGAGTGGGGGATAAAGTCTCCTTGATCCTCGCGCCGCTCCTGGCCTGCGAGGGCGTGTGGGTGCCGATGATTTCCGGGCGCGGCCTCGGCTTCACCGGCGGCACGCTCGACAAACTGGAAAGCATTCCGGGTTTCCGGGTCGACCTCGCCTGGCCCGAGATGCTGCGGCAGTTGGAGAACGTCGGATGCTTCATCGCCGGGCAGACCGAGAATCTTTGTCCGGCCGACAAAAAACTTTATGCGCTGCGCGATGTGACCGGCACGGTGGCTTCCTTGCCGCTCATTGTTGCCAGCATCATGTCGAAGAAGCTGGCCGAGTCGCTCGACCGGTTGGTGCTCGATGTGAAGTTCGGGCGCGGGGCCTTCATGCAAAAACGCGAGGATGCGCAGAGGCTGGCCGATGCCATGGTCGCCGTCGGACGCGGGGCCGGGGTGGAAACTCACGCCTTGCTCAATCCGATGGATCAACCGCTCGGGCGCACCGCGGGCAATGCGCTCGAGGTGGCCGAGTGCGTCGATGTGCTGCAGGGCGGCGGTCCGCACGATCTGGTCGATCTCACCATCCAACTGGCCGGTGCGCTGGTCCCGGTCGCGCCCGAAAAGCTGAAGACGCATCTCGGCGATGGCAGTGCCTGGAGGAAATTTGTCGCCATGGTCGAGGCGCAGGGCGGGGACGCATCTGCCTTGGAGAAAATGCCCGAAATCCACCGTGCCCCGGTGGTCACCGAGGTCGGCGCGCCCGCGGACGGGACCTTGCGAAAACTCGATGCTCTGGAAATCGGGCGCCTTTGCGTCGAGCTTGGCGCCGGCCGGGCCAAGGCGGGTGATGCCGTCGATTTTGCCGTCGGCGTCGAATGTCTCCGCAAAGAAGGCGACACGGTCACCCGGGGCGAACCGCTCTTGCGCGTCCACAGTCGTGGCGCGGTGGATCCGGCGGCTCTGGCCGGGAGAATTCTCGCGGTCTCCTGAGCCGGCCTCAAGGCGGACAGGCCATCGTCCTTCGTACTACCCACCAGGAAAACGAGGCGGTATAAACAGGCGGTGCAAAGCGCCCGCCGCTTTGCCCGCCCCGCGTCCTCCGTGTCCGATCGTACCATCCTCCGCCAAGCCATCTTCCTCGCCGGCCCGACCTCGGTCGGCAAATCCGACCTCGCCCTCGCTCTTGCCGGGAAACACCGCGGCGAAATCGTCTGTGCCGATGCCTTCCAGCTTTACCGCGAGTTCCCCGTGCTCAGCGCACAACCCTCCGCCCGCGAACAGTCCCTCGTCCCGCATCATCTCTTCGGCACCGTGGCCTGCAGCGAGGAGATGGACGCCGCACGATTCGCCATCCGCGCCTTGGAGGCCGTCGGCGACATTGTGGCGAGGAATAAAACCCCCTTCGTGGTCGGCGGGAGCGGACTTTATCTCGACGCGCTCATCCGCGGGCTGCCCCGACTTCCGTCCATCGACCCCGCGATCCGCAAGGAAGTGCGTGCTATGACACTGAAAGACATGCTCGCGCGCTTGCGGTCCCTCGATCCCGCCAGCCTTGCCGTGATCGACGTCCATAACCCCCGTCGCGTGGCCCGCCGTTTGGAAATCAGCCGGCAAACCGGCCGTCCCGCCTCCGAAATCCTCACCGAGCCGCCCGTGCCCCAAGGCCTGCGCGGCGTCGTCCTCACCCGCGACCGCGACGATCTCAACGCCCGCATCGCCGCTTCCGTCGAAGCCCGTCTCGCCGCCGGCGCGATCGACGAAGTCCGCACCGCCCGCGACCTCGCCGGTGGCACCGCCCGGCAGATCCTCGGCTGGCGCGAAATCACCGCTTTGCTCGACGGGACGATCGACCGCGCCGCCTGTGCTGCGCTCCTGACCAACGCCACCCGCCAATACGCCAGAAGGCAGTTGACGTGGTTCCGCTCCAAGTCCACGTTGCCGACAGAAGATCTGACCGACGTGACATCCGACCACTTGGACCGCATCGCCCGCCGCTTGGGCCTTTCATGAGGAGCGGGCCCCTCACGGTTGCCTCCTTCCCGCAACCCTCCCTTGGTCCCGGTTTTCCGGGTTCAGCGCCGTCTCCCATCTCTCATCCCTCCACCCTCAACTCTTAGGATGCTCCTCACCACCCCCCCGCCTTCCGCCACGGAAAAGACCATCTTGGTCGGTCTCGAGCACGACGGCGTGAGCAAGTGGGACCTCGAAGATTCGCTCAATGAATTGCGGGAACTGGCCGCCACCGCCGGCGCCGAAGTGGTCGACGCCGTCACGCAAAAACTCCAGCACCCGACCGCCCCGTATTACATCGGTAAAGGCAAGGCCGAGGAAGTCGCCATCCGTTGCACCGAGACCGGCGCGGGTTCCATCATCTTCGACGACGAACTTTCCCCCGCGCAGGGCCGCAACCTCGAGACCATCACGTCGAAAAAGATCCTCGACCGCACCCAGCTCATCCTCGACATCTTCGCCCGCCGCGCCCGCA
>JBBECM010000013.1:0-1362 GCA_040881855.1 Chthoniobacterales bacterium
GCCGCGAGGCTCTCTTCGCGCTTGCGGATTTCCTCCGCCATACGCGTGAACGCCCGGCCGAGGTCCCCCACCTCGTCGCCCCGGCGCAGCAAAGGCGAAAGCCGCTCGCGATCGAGTTGCCCCGCCTCGAGTTCCGCCGCGGCGTGCGTCAACTTCTGCAAAGGAGCGGCCACCCGCCGGGCCACCACCGTGACCACACCGAGCAGGAACAAAAGGCCCGCCGCACCCGCTCCCGCCGAATGCCAGGCGAGTTCCGTGACCGGCGCCATCACCGCCTTGTAAGGGACGTCCAGCACCACGCGCCAGCCAGTCGAGGGCACCGACGCCCAATAAACAATCCGACGTCCCGACCCCCGCCCGTATTCGGCGAAACCCTGCGGCGCGGACATGATCGCCCCCCCGCCGGGCAAATCCGCGGCATCGCCCCCGGGGTTGCCGGGCCCCATCATCAAGCTCTGGTCGGGATGCGCGATCACCTTGCCCTTGGCACTGAGCAAATAGGCAAAGTCGTCAACCACGCCGGCCTGCTGAACCAGATCCAGATCGACCTTCTTCACGAGTTCCTGCACGTCATCCAGCGTGATGTCGATCCCCGAGATGCCGTGAAACGTCCCGTCGGCCCCGATCATCGGGGCGTTCACGCTGAGCATCGTCACGTCCGAGCCGCCCTCGTCATAGTAGGGCTCCGTGTAGCAGAGCTGACGCGTTTTTTTCGGACCCCAATACCAGACCGTTGACTCCTGGTCTATGTCATAAGGATTCCGGTTGACCACCCGCTCCGGGTAGGACTTGCGGTCCACCCAAGGCATCGAGTCCGGACTGCGGTAATCGACGCCTTCGAAAGTGTAGTAGATGCCGAAAATTTCCTCCGGACGAAAACGGTCGAGCAGCCCGCGCAGTTCGTCGAGCACGTCCGGCGCCGGCTGGTCGCCCCGCAAGGCCTGCCGGACGGCCATGGACGTCACCACCGCCGCCACCCGCGCCATCACCGTGTCGATTTCCACGGCATGAAGCTCCACCTCGACCAGCGCCTCGGCGTTTGTTTGACGGATGATCAGATCCCGCGCCGTGCGGTAATTGGAGACCAGCAGCAACACCAGCAGAACGCCGACAGTCAACGCCGTCCACAGCGTGAGCTGGCCGGCCAGGGTGTTGAGTCCGAAAAGACGCCGCATGGGGAATCCTTTAACTAGCCGCCACCCTTGCGCACCGCAATACCGCAAAGGCGCGCCGCCTAGTCGGAAAATCCTTGCCCGTCCCGCCGTCCAGCGTATCTGATACGCCCATGCAATGTTCCTTCATCACCGACGGCGATGCTCTCGTCGCCTGCCCCTCTGGTCGTATCGACACCGTCACCTACAA
>JBBECM010000014.1:0-1334 GCA_040881855.1 Chthoniobacterales bacterium
TCACCTCCGAGGGCAAGCTCAGTGCCCTCCGCAGCAGTAAGGCCAGCAACCGCACGGCGAACCTCTATGTGCAGGGACTGCGGCAGGTGCTCAAATTTCAAGAGGAGCGGGGCCGCGTGGCCGTGGTGCCCAAGATATACGCCCTCAAGTTACCTCCGGGGCGCCGGCGGGAACTCATCGATGTACAAGGAGACCTACCGGCTGAAGTGGTCAGACGTGGATGCTGGGCGGCGCAAGGTGACTATTGGGGCGGACGGCAAGAGCAAGAACCGCCGACCGCGCGACATTAACTTCAACCCCGAGCTGGCGGCATTGTTGACCGAGATGAAAGTGGAGCACCCCAAGGATTCCTCCTACCTCTTCCCCTCACCGCAACGGGGCGAGAAGGACATCCCGGCGACCACGCTTTGGGATTCGTTCAAGCTGGTGCGGACGGCGGTAAAGATGGAGCACATTGGCTTTCACGACTTCCGCCACCTCTTCATCAGCAAGTGCGTCATGGCCGGCGTGGACTTCATGACCATCGCCGCGTGGGTGGGCCACCGCGACGGCGGGATCCTCATCGGCAAAGTCTACGGCCACCTCTCCGAGGATGACAAGGCGCAGGCGGCGGACAACCTCTCGCTCTTCGAGCGCCCAGCCAACATCACCGAATTGCCGCAGCAATCGGCGGGCTGACCGCGCCAGGCACTAAGGGGGCGGAGGGGGTTCGCAAATCGTCAAACATCAACAACCCCCGACCAATTGCCTCAGACGGAATTTTTTGCCCCAGCGTTTATAACAAACTTCCGCCAACCTACCGTCTCCGCCTCGCCCACCACAGAGCACCGGCGGCGGACATGGCGAGGAGGGCGCATGTCGAAGGTTCAGGGACACTCGCGACACGAAAACCGCTGAAGCCGTCCTCGCCGGCCGGGTCGCCGCTGAGCCGGAACGAGGAGCGCAAGGTGGTCTCGGTGTTGCCCCAGTCGCCACCGCGGATCGCGCGACCCCCGGACGAAGAGCTGTTTGTGCCATCAAAGGCGCTCTCGTTCCACTCAAACACATTGCCGCCTTGGCCCATCGTGCCGTAGGGACTCAGGCCGCCCGCGCTATCCACGATGGCCGGACCCGCGGCGCCGCCGTAAACCGCCGTTCCCGGACTCGTCCCGCTGGCCACGGCGGTCGGGGCCGTGTCGCTGCCCGTCGGGTAGTCGAAATAATTCGCTCCATCTGGATTGTAATACGCCGCTTTATACCACTCGTTCTCGCTGGGCAGAAAATAAAAGGCATCCTTGTTCCGGTAGAGGTTTTCTCCGCCGGCCTGCCACGCATCGCCACTGCTCCACAGCGTC
>JBBECM010000015.1:0-1332 GCA_040881855.1 Chthoniobacterales bacterium
TCGTCTTCGCCATCGTCTTCTGAGCCCCGCCTCGCAGGCACCCGCCTGCGCCGCGTCACGTTTTTCCGATCACATTGCGACCGCGCACCCCGAAGTGCCGAGCCGCCGCCAGCAGATTTTTGTCGTTCGAGTAAACCGTCTTGAACCCGTGATCCCGCGCACAAACGAGGTGCAACGCATCCGCAGCGCGGAGGAAACAGTTTCGGGGCAAATCCAGAGCCGCACGCGCCGCCGATTCCAACTGGCTCATATCATTAGGCAGCCACCGCACGAATCCGCCCGATGTATCCCGCTCCACTTGTTCCATGAGGGCACCCAACTCCGCCTCCTCCACCGCACCCTCGCGAAACTTTCGGTGGAAGATGAAAGCCAGTTCGACGCGCCCGTGCCCCGAGCAAACCACCTGCTGTGCATCCGCCACCAATTCCCTGACCGGCAAGGAATCCGACTCCAAGATATAGAGCTTGGCGAGATACGCCGTGTCGAAATACATCCTGCTCAGTTCCCCCGTTCCCTCTCTTCTGCCACCATCAGCGTGCTGTCAGTGCCGCCGATCGGCTTGCACAGCAATTTGGAGTAGGAGGCGACCAGAGGTCGACGCGCCCAGGTCGGTGTCTTGGTTTTTTTGCCCGCCGCGACCGTGGCACCCGAAATCTCCGCCACCGGCTTCCCATTGTCCGTCACAATCACCGGCATCTCCGCCGCCTTGCGGACGAAGTGCCCCGTGCGGGCATGCAGATCCCGGATCGAAATGGTGATGGCCACAGGCATAAGGAAAAATGTGTCACGCGTGTCACACCATGTCAACCACCTCGATAGATCGCGTCGCCCCCATCGCGACAGTCGGAGCACCTGATCGCGCCGTGGGGCGCTGCCTCACTCGCTCGAATGTTTCCAAAACATCGCCTTCAGCGGATGCTCGTCGAGCACGTTGCCCTCCAGGCCGCCGAGTTTCCCTGCATCGTAAAGCTGGATGCCGATATAAAAATAAAGCGGACAAACCGGCATTTGCTCGCAGACCAGAAGCTTCTCCGCCTCGCGCAGGATGTCATGCCGCTGGACCGCATCGGTCTCCGCCGCGGCCTCGGCGATCAGGCGGTCGTAACGCGGATCGCTCCATCCGGTGCGGTTGTTCCCTCCGCCAGTCACGAACATATCAAGAAACGTATTGGGATCCGGATAATCCCCCACCCAGCTTGAGCGTGCAATGTCATAGTCGAGACGGCTCATCGAGTTGAGGTAGACCTTCCACTCCTGCCGCAGCAACTGCACATTTACCCCCAACAACTGCCGCCACATGCTCTGCAGTTCGACCGCGATGGCCTCGTTCAG
>JBBECM010000016.1:0-1328 GCA_040881855.1 Chthoniobacterales bacterium
TTCAGTCCGGTCTCGGTCTGGGAACTGGAGATCAAGCGCGCCCAAGGCAAACTCGAGTTGCCGGACGACTGGCTTGACGCCGTGGAGCGGTCGCGGTTTGTCGAACTGCCGATCCGCGGCGGGCATGCCACGCTGGCCGGACGCCTGCCGTGGCACCATCGTGATCCGTTTGACCGAATGCTGATCGCGCAGTCATTGGTGGAGCATTTCCATTTGTTGACCCGCGATCGTTTGATTGCGGCCTACGGTGTGATGTTGTTGGAGGCTTGAGCCGACGCGTGGTCGAGCCATGGAGCGGCGGCCTGCCCGTGCCACGATTTAATCGCGGAAGTTGGTGTAATTCAGTGCGACGCCGAAGTCTTTGGCGCGCAGGGCGGCGATGGCTTCTTGCAGGTCGTCACGTTTTTTGCCGGTCACGCGGAGTTGCCGGTCTTGGAGGGTTGACTGAACTTTGAGGCCGGAGGCTTTGAGGAATTTGGAAATTTCTTTGGCTTTGTCGCCCTCGAGGCCTTGCTTGAAAACGAAGAGCTGCCGCGCGTGGCCCAGCGGGGAGATGTCGGCGTCTTTTTGTTCGACGTTGCGGAGGTCGATGTCCCGCTTGGCCAGTTTGGCCACGGCGATTTCACGGAGTCCTTTGAGACGCGAAGCATCTTCGGCGGTGAGGCGCAAGTTGCCGTCCTTCTCGATTTCCATTTTGGCTTCGGAGCCTTTGAAGTCGAAACGGTTGGCTAATTCGCGCTGGGCTTGGTCGACGGCGTTGAGGATTTCTTGACGGTCGATTTCGGAGACAATGTCGAAGGTGGGCATAATATTTTGATTTCGTTTGGGGGCGGCAGGACTCGAACCTGCAACCAAGCGATTATGAGCCGCCTGCTCTGACCGTTGAGCTACACCCCCGGTGCAGGAGAAGGATGAGGTCGGAGACTTGAAACTTGAAGAATAAACGCGCCGGTTGCGGTCGCCCCGGCGAGGCGTACCCACCTTAAAGGTGGAGGAAGTTTTTCAGGAGGCGCTTGCCTTCGATGGTGAGGATGGATTCAGGGTGGAATTGCACGCCGTGGACGGGGAGCGTTTTGTGCTGCAGGCCCATGATTTCTCCTTCCGCGGTTTCGGCGGTGATTTCGAGGACGCCGGGGAGGGTGTCGCGTTTGACCAAGAGAGAATGATAGCGGGTGGCCTCGAAGGGGGAGGGAAGGTCTTTGAAGACGCCTTTGCCGGTGTGGAGGATTGGCGAGGTTTTTCCGTGCATGAGACGGTCGGCGCGGACGACTTTGCCGCCGTAGACTTCGCCGATGCATTGGTGGCCGAGGCAGACGCCGAGGATGGGG
>JBBECM010000017.1:0-7508 GCA_040881855.1 Chthoniobacterales bacterium
TCGATCGCCACCACGATGCACTGCGACCCGAACCGCTCCGCACCCTCGCGCACCAACTCCGGACGCTGGATGGCCGCCGTATTCACGCTCACCTTGTCGGCCCCCGCCCGCAACATAACATTCATGTCCTCCACCGTCCGAATCCCGCCGCCGACGGTCAAGGGCATGAAGCACTCGGAAGCTGTCCGCTCAACCACCTCGACCATGGTCGCGCGGTTGTCGGAAGACGCCGTGATATCGAGGAAAACAAGCTCGTCGGCGCCCTGCGCGTCATAGGCCTTGGCGCATTCGACCGGATCCCCCGCATCGCGCAATTGAAGAAACTTGGTCCCCTTCACCACGCGACCCGCAGTGACATCGAGGCAGGGAATAATCCTTTTGGTCAACACCGAGGCAGGATGGCGCGGCAGCGGTTCCCGTGCAATGCAGCGCTGAATTGAATTGCCTTCACAGGCAGGTTTTTTACCTTTCACAGATGCGACCAGTTTTATGCGCGATCTTGGCCTGCGGCCTCGTCGCCTTCCTTTCCGGTTGCGCCTCTAGCCCCTACGGAGTGGGGCGTTTCGGCACGGTGGTGGTCGATGCCGGCCACGGAGGTCTCGACCGGGGGGCCAAGGGCATGGACGGCCGCTCATTCGAAAAAGTCTACGCCCTCGACACCGCCAAGCGCATCGAGCGCGGACTCCGCGCCCGCGGTTACCGCGTCGTCATGACCCGTAGAAGGGACTACTTCGTGCCACTCCCCTCGCGGGTCGCCACTTCCAATCGTCAGCGCGGCGCGGTTTTCGTGAGCATCCATTACAACTGGACCCGCAACAGCGCCGTCTCCGGCACCGAGACCTACTACTACAACTCCCGGTCCTACCCGCTGGCCGCCAACATCCAGCGCGAAGTCGACCGCGTCGCGCCTTCCCCGAACCGCGGGGTCAAGCGTTCCCGTTTCCATGTCCTTCGCAACAACGCGCGGCCCGCAGCCCTGGTCGAACTCGGGTTCATGTCGAATCCGCGCGAGCTGCGCATGATCAAGTCCGCATCTTACCGCCAGCGCCTCGCCGACGCGGTGGTGCGCGGAATCGCCAAATCCTCGCGCTGAGTATCATGAGAGCCCTGCTTCTGTTCCTTGCTCTGACCATCACCTCCGCGGCCCAGTCCCTGCAATGGGAGAAACCGACGGTGGCCATCGAAGCGCCGGAAGGCGGCGGCAAGGTCGCGGGCGCCTTCCGCTTCACCAACACCGGCAACGGCAACGTGCGGATCCGTTCCGTGCCCGCTTCCTGCGGATGTATCGCAGCCAAACCGGCCAAACGCGACTACGCCCCGGGCGAAAGCGGCGAGATCCCGTTCACCTACTCGCCCAAAGGCCGCTGGGGCGCACGGGCTTACCGCATCTATGTGGTCACCGATGAAAAAGGTGTCCGCCCTTACCAACTCCGTCTGGAAGTCACCGAGATCCGCCGCACGGACTCCCCACGCTGACCCGTTGCCGGGTCAGGGCCGCGAGGAACGCCGCACCGCGGCGGCAACTTCCGCCGACTTTTCCGGCATGAGATTCGCCGCATAATTGGCCAGCGACTCCGCATGCTCCGGTGTTTCCCACGCCATGCGCGCCGCGGTCGCGATCAAACTCGGCTCTCCCCAATCGGCCGCCGACTTCAGCTGGCCCATTTGCTCGCTGCTCAGACCGCTGACCGGCAAATCGCCGGTCGCCCGGATGCCCATGGTGTCGTAGCCGACACACCCCCCCGCCAGCAACACCCCCGCCATAATCGCCCGCACATTTCGCATCACTGCTTTTCGCGCGACGTGCCCGCAAAATCAAGCCGCGGCGCTCTTGCCATTCCGACAACACGGCGCTTTGCTCTGCACCGGAGATGAAAATGATATTCGCCCTGATGCCGGTTGTCCTCGCGGCTGCCGGCCTCGCTGTCGCCGAGGACGAACCGCGCGAGGACACCTTCGCCCCGCGGCCTTTCGTCCTCGCCGCGGACGCTGCCCCGGAGGTGCCCATGCCCGAGGCCGGACTCGGGGAACCGTTGCCGGCCGACCCTCAGGCCGCGGCGCAGACTTCGCTCTTATCGTACCCTGCGGTCTCCACGCTCGATCCGGAGGAAAAGGCGGAGCGGAGTGCGCAAGCCAATCGTCTTTTCGCCGCGATCGACGAAGGCGACATCGCAACGGTGCAAGCGATTTTGGACGAGGGCCTTGACCCCGGCACCTCGGTGCCCGCTCCGGTCGGGGAAGACATGCTCCCGCGCTTCCGCAAAGACTTCCTCCTGTATTACGTGACCAAAGAAAGTGGACTGACTCCCCTGATGTTCGCCGCCGCCCGCGGCCACCGCGGCATCGTCGAATTGCTCCTCGCGCGGGGCGCGAAAAAAAACGCGCGCACCAAGCGGCACGGCACCGATGCGCTCTGGCTCGCCGGGTACGCGGGAAAAACCGACGTCATCCAACTTCTCCTCGGCGTGCAACCCGGCTCCGAAGCCGACCGCACCCGGGTGGAAGTGGACCTTTCGTCGCAAACCGCAACCCTCATCCGCGACGATGCCACGGTCAGAACCGCGCCGATCTCGTCGGGCAAAAAGAAATTCCGCACCCCGGCCGGCGAATACGTGGTGACCAACAAACACCGCCATTGGAAATCCACCCTCTACGGCGCGAGCATGCCTTTTTACCTGCGCCTCTCCTGCCGCGACTTCGGGCTCCACGCCGGCCACCTCCCGGGCTATCCCGCGTCCCACGGCTGTATCCGCTTGGGCAACAAGGACGCCGCCGATTTTTTCAAGCAAGTCCCCGTCGGCGCCAAGGTCGTCATCAAGTGACCCCCGGGTCGGCCAACCGCTACAGATCCCCGGCCAGTTCGATCTTTGCCTCGTCGCGCCCGACCTCGGCCAGAATCGGACAGCGGCAAAACTCGGCCAGCACCGCGCGGTTCGTCCGCTTTGGCTCGTCGTCCAAACCGTCCGCGTTATTCAGCACGACCCCCGTGAGCGCCAAGCCCCGCGCGCGCACGGACTCGATGGTGAGCAGGGCGTGATTGAGCGCGCCCAACCGGTTGCGCACCACGACGATCACCGGCCAACCGAGCTCGACGGCGAAATCAGCCAAAGTGAGTTTGTCCGTCACCGGCACCAACCAGCCGCCCGCCCCTTCGCAGAAAACCTGATCGTGCCGTGCCGCCAAGGCGCGCATCGCGGCAAGTGCCCCGGCCCAATCCGCCGCCGGTTCGCCCGACATCTGGCAAGCCCGCGGCGCCGCCGCTGTTTGCAGCCAGACCGGATTGATCGCCATGAGTGGCTCAACCCCGCCCGCCGCCGCGGCGAGGACTTCCACGTCGATACGCGGACCGCAACAAAACGGCTTCGCTCCGACCGCATCCACCCCGGACACCCGCGCGGCTTTGACCAGCAAGGCCGTGACGAACGTCTTCCCGCAATCCGTATCCGTGCCCGTGATGAAATAATTCATCTCCTTCCCTCCGCGGCAGGGTCGGATGGCCGTCGCGTCCGCTGTATTCCGATCGCGCTCATCGTTCACCCCCCACGCCGCCATGCAACACATGCCCCGCCGCACTCAAAACATGCAGGGCCGCCGTCTCGCTGCGCAGCACATGGCGTCCGAGATCCACCGCGACAAACCCCGCGGCAACAGCCTGCCCGGTTTCCTCCGGCGTCCAATCCCCCTCCGGCCCGATGGCAAAGGTCACCGCCCCCGCTCCCGCACCGAAAAATTCCCCCAAGGTGCACCCGCCCGCCCGCACCGCGGCAATCCCCTTGGCCCCTTCCGCCGCCGACCGGAAGGCGTCCGCCGGCTTGGTCACCGGAAAGATTTGCGGCAAGACCAAGTGACCGCATTGCTTGGCCGCTTCCACCGCGGCCTGCTCCCACTTGGCGCGGCGCTTCGCCGCATCTTTGCCTTCGAGCCGGACCACACTTCTTTCCGCGGCCACCGGACGGAGGGACGCCGCGCCAAGCTCGGTCGCCTTCTGCACCAGCCAGTCGAAGCGCTCGTTCTTGATCAGCGCGACAATGAGGTGGAGGGCCGGCTCCGGCCGCACCTCGTGCCATTCCCGCAAGACCCGCGCCGTCACCCCCCGCTTGCCCACCTCCTCCAATTCCACCTGCGCGGCCCGCCCGCTGCCGTCGAAAATTTCCACCCGTTCGCCCGCCGTCAACCGCAAGACCTGCGCCGCATGCCGCGCCTCGGATGCGGTGAATTCCACGCTCCCCGCGCACCACAAATTCCCCGGAACAAAGAAACGTGCCATAGAACTATCCGTCCTCCGCGCTCGATGAACCGTCCACCCGTGTCATTGGCAACATCAGTGGTTCAGTTCGGGCTTCATCCATTTAACCCACTGCCTTGAACCGCCGCAAGGTCTCGTCACGCTCCGTCCCGTGGTCGACCATCGGCAGTGGATACCCCGGGGCGATCGGCTTGCCGTCCAGGGGCGCCTCGAGAAATTTCGCGGCCGGGACATCGCGCAACTCGGGCACCCACTGCTTGATGTATTTGCCCTCCGCATCATAGCGCTTGGTCTGGCTCCACGGATTCTGGATGCGGAAATACGGCGCCGCGTCGGCGCCTGTCCCCGCGCTCCACTGCCAACCGCCATTGTTGCTCGCGATCTCGCCGTCGATCAGCGTCTGCATGAAATATTTTTCCCCCAACCGCCAATCCAAATGCAGGTCTTTGGTCAGAAACATCGCGGTAATCATGCGCGAACGGTTGTGCATGTAGCCCGTCGCGTTCAGTTGCCGCATGGCCGCGTCCACGACCGGAAATCCCGTTCTCCCTTGGCACCACGCGCGATATTTTCCTTCCTCCTTATCCCATTCCATCCCGCGGTATTTCGGATTGAACTCATGCTCCAGCACTTCCGGGTAATGCCAAAGAATCTGAAAATAAAATTCCCGCCAAATCAACTCGCTGATGAACTTCCACACATTGTCGCGCCCGCCCGCGTCCGCCCCCTCCGCCGCTACCTTCGCCTTGTCATAAACCTCGCGAATCGACAGCAGCCCGTGGCGCAAATCCTGCGAGAGCCGCGACGTCCCGTCCTCGCCCATCAAGTCGCGCGTCGCGCCGTAGCGATGGATCGGACCGGAAAGGAACCGCTTCAACCGCGCGCGTGCCGCCTTTTCACCCGCTTCGAGGCCACCGGTGAATTCGGCCAAGCCCCAATGAGCCGGCACGGGTAAAGGCGCGCTCTGGATGCCTTCCGGCGTCCTGAGCTTCTTCAAGGCCGGACTGGCCGCCGGCTTGTCCAACTTCGCCCACGCCTTCGAATAAGGCGTGAAGACCCGGAAATTCCCGCCCTCGCCCGTCTTCACTTCGTCCCGCTCATGGATCGCCGCATCCTTGAACGTCCGCAATTCGCGTCCATCCTCGGCCAGCATCTTCGCCACCCGCATCTCCGCACCACGGCCGAACAGGTCTGGATCCCGGTTGGTGAAGACCGCCTCCGCCTTGATCTCGCGCGCCAGTTTGACCAGCGCCTCCTCCGCATCCCCCTCGCGCACCACCAGTCCGCCGCCGATCGCCCGCAAATTTCCGTCCAACGCGGCCAAAGACCCGCCGAGAAACGTCTGCCGCGCCGCCCCCGTCCAACCGTGCTTCTTCTTCCAGTCGCTCACCACGTAGACCGGCACAACTTCCTCCGCCTCCTTCACCGCCGCGGCCAGCGCGGTATTGTCCGTGATCCGCAAATCCCTCCGGAACCAATGAATCGCCCTCTTCATGGACCCAAGCATGGCCTCCGGAGGCACCGTAATCCAGCGCCGGCTTTGTCCCTCACTGGGCGGTTGATTTGGGCCGAGTTGCGCCACTCCCCCAAGCGGGGCCCGCACACACAATCGGCACAACCCGGCACGTGAGTTGCCACCATTTGTCACCACTTGGGAAGAATCTCGCAGATGATTCTGATTGCAACCGTGGTCTCTTTCAGCGCTTGCGTGATTCCGCGGCGGCGAACTGTCGGACCGTGTCCATCGGAAGGAACAACTTCAGCGGGCGCCCCGGAACGGCCTGAAAGCCAAACTTTGCGTAGAACGAGGCGGCCACCTCGTCCTTGGCATCGACAAAAAGGCCGATGCCCGCAGTCAACTCCGAGACCTGCGCCGTTTTGTAAATGGCCTCAACCAGAAGGGCCTTACCCAAACCCGCACCTTGCTGCGACTTCGCTACAGCCAAGCGGCCGAGCCTGATTGCCGGAATGTTTTCCGGAAGCTTTTTGGCCCACTTTGGCGGAACGTCATCGAACAGAACCTGGCAGATAGCCAGCGTGAAGAAGCCGAGCAGGGGCTTCGGCGCCGTGCTGGATTCGTCAACTAGGACGTAGGTGCGGGCCATATCTTTGGCAATGTGTTGCCGGGCAACTTGCCGGAGATAAACATTCAACGCATCGACACCACAATCGAACCCGCCACGATCGTGACTCGCGCCGAGCGGTTCAATTCTCAGCACGGATCATGCGCTCGTGGATGGTCTTGGCGGCGAGCAGCGCCCGGTTGGGTTTGGGGGGCTTGTCGAGCAAACCGAAGACGCGGCGGGTCTGGTCGGCGTTGAGCCGGATGGAGGACACCTGCTCGAGAATTTCGAGGGCTTTTTGGTGTGCAGCCTCGGTGACAAATTGATTCAAAGAGGCGCCTTGAAGTTCCGCCGCGGCTTGAATGGTTTTCCGCGTGCGGGTGGGAATACGGGCGACGAGGCGGGCTTTTCGTTCAGCGATGGCAGGCATGGTGCCAATATGGCACCGCCTGTCATCCTGTCAAGCACAGCCAGTTCAAACACTGGCCGCGGACACTTTTGACACCAGGCGGCAGGTATGAGCACACCACGGCATGAAACGGAAGAAAACAACTGTGCCACACCAACCGATCGTTTTTGGACCGCCGATGATTTGGCGCACTACATCGGTTGCAGCGTGAGAGAAATCCGCAACTTGCGCTACGCGGGGCTGCCCACGATCAAGTTCCGCCATTTGATCCGCTTCGAGCCTGAGGCGGTGAAGGCATGGCTACGCCAGCCCCACTCGTAACCTCAGCCATTCACCCTCGCCTGTCACTCGGCGCTGCTCCTGCCTCTGACCCAAGCCCTCGAATTTGTTGGCACGCACCAACAAACCCAAAGCCGCCCTGACTCAGGCAGGGAAGAATTTGTCGACATGTGTCAGCAAAATGCAACCTGTGGCTCACAGCTTCGATCTGGCCAGAATGTCTTGGGCCATGGCCACCTGCTTTTCGCTCACCCAGCCGTATCCACCAAAGTCCCGGCGCTGGAACTCCAGCCATTCCAAGACGCCCTTCTCCCAGAACCGCACCAGTTCGCCCACTTTGATGTCCGGCAAGCTCATCTTTCGCAACCGCTCAATGTGGCGTCTGGAGCAACCAAAAAGAGCTGCCAATTGCTGCAGGCGTCGTCCTGCACAGCCCACGGCCAACCCAAGCCTCGAGCAGCCATCGCTTTTCAAGGACGACACGGATTGACTCGCCGCGGCGGGAGATTCC
>JBBECM010000018.1:0-7490 GCA_040881855.1 Chthoniobacterales bacterium
CCCCCCCGCTTCTACTCTATCCCCAAGTCGCGGAACACCTTGTCCACGTGCCGGAAGTGGCGGTCGAGGCCGCAGGCGTCCTGCAACTCGGCGGCGGACAAGGCCGCGCTGATTTCCGGTTCGGCCGAGAGGTTGGCCAGGAATTCGCCATCGCCAGCCCATGTTTTCAACGCGGCGCGCTGCACGGCTTCGTAGGCTTTTTGCCGCTCGAAACCTTTTTCGGTCAGCATGAGCAGGACGGACTGGCTGGCGAAGAGGCCGCGGGATTTGTCCATGTTGGCCCGCATGTTTTCCGGATAGACCTGCAATCCGCGCACCAGCTTGGCCATGAGCGCGAGCATGTAATCGAGCAGTGTGCAGCCGTCGGGCAGGATGATGCGTTCGGCGCTGCTGTGGCTGATGTCGCGTTCGTGCCAGAGCGCGACATTTTCCATCGCGGTGACGGCGTAGCCGCGGATGACACGGGCCAGTCCGCTCAAGCGCTCGCCGGTGATCGGGTTGCGCTTGTGAGGCATGGCCGAGCTGCCTTTCTGGCCTTGGGCGAAAAATTCCTCCACTTCGAGGACCTCGGTGCGCTGGAGATGACGGAACTCGGTGGCCCAGCGGTCGAGGGAACTGGCGGCCAGGGCGAGCACAGTCATGAACTCGGCATGGCGGTCGCGCTGCACGATCTGGGTGGAGAGCGTGGCAGGTTTGAGTCCGAGCTGGGCGCAGACTTCCTCCTCGACCCGGGGGTCGAGGTGGGCGCGCGTGCCGACCGCGCCGCTCAGTTTGCCCACGGCGATGCGCGGGCGCATTTCGACGAGACGTTCGCGGACGCGGCCGAATTCGTCATACATCAAGGCCATCTTGAGACCGAAGGTGACCGGCTCGGCATGAATGCCGTGGCTGCGGCCCATCATGGGCGTGAGTTTGTGCGCCCGGGCCTGTTCGGCGGCGGCGGCGCGGACTTCATCGACGCCCTTGATCAAGAGGTCGGTGGCCCCGGACATCTGCACGGCGAGCGTGGTGTCGAGGACGTCGGAGGAAGTGAGACCTTGGTGCATCCAGCGGGCGGCGGGGCCGACGGAAGAGGCGACGTTTTCGAGAAAAGCGATGACGTCGTGGTTGGTCCGCTTTTCAATCTCGAGGATCTCGGGGATGGAAAACTTCGCTTGGGCCCGGATGGCCTCGGCGTCGGCGGCGGGGATTTGTCCGAGGCGCGCCATGGCCTCGCAGGCGAGGGTCTCGATCTCGAGCCAGATTTCGTATTTGCGCTGGTCGGACCAGAGGGCGCGCATCTCGGGCCGGGAATATCGGTCAATCACCGGCGCAGGTTAGCCGATCGGGGAAGGCGGACAAACCCGGAAAACAAGAAGGGCCGGAAGCCATCCGGCCCCGACCCTGCTTGCCATGAAAAAAATTTAGTCGTTACGCGCAAACCCTGACCCGTTTCAGGTGACCGTGGTCGCGCAGTTGCACGCGTCCGGTCTGGAACAGGTCGATGAGGGCGGCCATGGCCTCGCGGCTGTCCCCGGCGGCGGAGCCGACGGCGGCGACCAGTTCGCCGAGGGAATGGCGTGTCCGGTTGAATTTGCGGTAGGGATTGAAGCTCTTCGTTTTCATACCAGCTTCGACCGCCGTCCGCCCCGGACGTTCAAAATTTCAAACGTCTGTTTGGATTTTTTCCAGCGCCCCCTCCGGACCGACGGAGAGTGGCCGGGCGGGCATGATGAGGCCGCCCGAGACCAGCATCTTGGTGGCTTCCTCCATGGAGATATCGCAGGCGCGAACCCTTTCGGACGGGACGGCGATGATCAGGCCCGTGGTGGGGTTGGGCGCGGTGGGCACGAAGACGGTGGTCATCTCGCGCGCGGATCCCGCCTCGGTGAAATGCCCGGTGGCGTATCCGAAGAGATAACTGCCGGGCATCAGGTATTCCACCACAACCGGGCGCTTCGGCTTGGGGTTCGCACCGACTCCCTGGATAGTCTGCAGCACCTGCTTGGCTCCCGAATAGATCGAACCGGCCACGGGAATGTGCAGCATGAAGCGCTCGAAACGGTCGAGCACGCGTCTTCCGATGACGTGCTTCGCCATGAGGCCGAGACCGATGAAAGCCATGATGGTGATGAGAAAACCCGCACCGGGAAAATCGACCCCGAAGGCCTTGAGCCACGGGTCGCTTAATCCGGTGACCAAGCCGTAGCCGAAGGCCAGAACCCAGTAGGTGACAACCAGCGGCACGGCAAATGCGATGCCGGCCAGCAAACGGTTGCCGACCACACCGAAAAATCGGGCAATCCGTCCGCGCCGCCGTTCGCCTGATTCCTCCCGGGGTGCTGTCATGTCCGAACCCATAGCACAACGCACCACCGCGGCGCAAAGCCGCTCCGCTTCACCCGGCCAGCCCCGCGCCCGACTTGATCCACGCCTTGATCATCTCGATGCCTTCGAGGCCGAAACGGATGAAAACGTAGATCACCACGGCATAGAGCGCCGTGGATACCACCCCGAGCAACCCGGCGAAAATGCTGAACAACCCGTCTTCCTCGGTTAGTCCGATACCCGTGAGAAAAATGACGAAAGCCGGGAAGGTATTGGTCAGGGGAATAGGCAGAATCATCAGGCAGGCCATGATCAGGACAAGGACACCGAGGAAGGCGCGCCCCGCCCGCGAACCGACCCAGCGAAGGCGCGGACGGATGAGAAATTCCACCTTGCTGAAAAATTTCGAGAAGAACCCCAGCATCACGTCGATGAATTTGCCGCTGAGTCTGGTGCGCGCCGCACGTTCCGGCAGCCAAGGGGTTGTCCGGCCTGCCAGCATCTGCAAGGCAAGCACGGCAATAAGGATGCCGAATGGCGTGCTGTAGCCGGCTGCGGGCAGAGGCAGTGCGCTGGGCAAGGCGAGCACAACAAGCAACAGGCCGAAACCGCGGTCGCCGATCCGCTGGAAAACTTCGCCGAGAGTGAGTCCGGACTGCGATTGCTCGCGGGCCAGCAGGCCGGCGAGCGCGGTGGAGAGGTTCTCGTGTCGGTTGGCCATGACGGAAGCTGCTTCTCCTAGCAGGGTGTCCGTCCGCGCGCAAACGCCTTCCTTGTCGCCTCCCGCATCCCTCTGTTAATAATGGCCCCTTGGCCCGCGGTAAAACAACAGACGAAGGAGGTAGCAAGGCGTGGAGTGAGGTGCTCGGGCTTGTCCTGCTCGGCGCCGGCACCCTGCTCTTCCTCGCCCTCGTTTCCTACAACCCCGAGGACGTGCCCTCGTGGGTCCCCTTCATCAGCAAACAAGCGGGCGGGGGCGGGGCGACGGAGAACTTCATCGGCCCGGTCGGAGCGATTGTCGCCGGGGCAGCCTATTTCCTGCTCGGGGCAGCCTCTTACCTGCTGGCTGTCGTCCTCATCGGTTTCGGGGGGGCCAAGTTCCTCTCCCACGGCCTGCGCCTCGACCGCAAACGCTGGGCGTGGATCGGCGCGTTTGTTGTCACCGGCGCCTGCCTCGCGGGCATCCAGCCGTGGTTCCTTCAATCGTGGAAAGAGCACTTCAATATCCTCGGGCCGGGCGGCTGGGCCGGTTTCGCCTTGGGGCGAACCGTGTTGGCCGGGCTCCTCGGCATGGTCGGGGCCACGATCCTGCTCTCCCTCTTCTACCTGGCCAGCCTGATCTTCATGACCGGGATGCACCCGGTGAAGTTTTGCAAGACGCTCATGGTCGCCATCCCCGCGTGGCTACGCGAACGCCGCGAGGCGAAACTCGAGCGCATCCGCCTCGAGCAGGAAGCCGCCGTCGAGGAAGCGCTGGCCACCACGCCGCGGTCCCGACCGGCCCGCCCGCGCAAAAAAGCACCCGTGCCGGGGGACGCGGAGGAAATAGAAGAGGCGGAAGAAGAAACCGCCCCCGAGCCTCCCCTCCCCGAGCCCAAGATCATCGACACTGGCGCCGCACCGGTCAAAAAACCCCCCGCCCCCGCGCCGCCGAAAAAGAAGGAGGCCGGCCCTCTCGGCGCGGTGCCCGACATCCACATCGAGAACTACCAGATGCCGCCGCTCGACCTGCTGGAATCGCCGGACCTGGCCGGACGGCAGAGCGCGGACCCCGCGGAGTTGCTCGCCGTGCAAAGCAGCATCCTCGACACGCTCAGGCAGTTCGGCCTCGAGGCCAGCGCCGGGGACATCACCCGCGGACCGACCGTCACCCGCTTCGAGCTCTACCCCGCGCGCGGCGTGCGCGTCGACCGCATCGTCAGCCTCGAAAAAGACATCGCCCGCGCCACCTGCGCCGAGAAGATCAACATCCTCGCCCCCATTCCCGGCAAGGACACCGTGGGCATCGAGATCGCCAACAGCCAAAAAATCAAAGTCACCTTCCGCGAACTTCTCGAGAGCGACGAATGGGTCAACAGCAAGGCCAAGATCCCGCTCGCCCTCGGCAAGGATGTCTACGGGCGCACCATCATCGCCGACCTCGCGCAGATGCCCCACCTCCTCATCGCCGGCACCACTGGCAGCGGCAAAAGCGTGTGCGTCAACGCCATCATCGCCAGCATGCTCTACAAGTTTTCCCCCGAGGAACTGCGCTTCATCATGATCGACCCCAAGGTCGTCGAGATGCAGCACTACAACAAACTCCCGCACCTCGCGGCCAGCGTCGTCACCGAGCCGAAAAAAGTCCTCCTCGCCCTGCGCTATGTCATTGACGAAATGGAGCGCCGCTACCGCATCTTCGCCAAATGCGGACTGCGCAACATCCAGGGCTTCAACGCCCGCACCATCGCGGAAAAAGAAGAAGCCCCGCCCGAACCGGAAAGCGCCGAGACGGAGCAAACCGAACAAGACGAGAACATCATCGACGAGGTGCTCGGTTCCTTGCCCACCCCGAAAAAAGCCGAGGAACTCATCATCCCCGACCGCCTGCCCTACATCGTCGTCATCATCGACGAGCTGGCCGACCTCATGCAGACCGCACCGGCCGATGTCGAAAGCGCCATCGCCCGTATCACGCAAATGGCCCGCGCCGCCGGCATCCACATGATCGTGGCCACGCAAACCCCGCGGGCCGACGTCGTCACCGGCGTGATCAAAGCCAACATCCCCAGCCGCATCGCTTTCCAGGTGGCGTCGAAACTCGACAGCCGGGTCATCCTCGACGCCAATGGCGCGGACAAACTCCTCGGCCAAGGCGACATGCTCTACCTCCCGCCCGGCACCTCGACGCTGGTCCGCGCCCAAGGCGTGCTGGTGACCGACGAGGAAATCCACCGCGTGGTCGATTATGTCGGCGCGCAGGCCGAACCAACCTTCGATCCCGGATTCCACGAAGCCATGACCTCGACCGGCGGGGGAGAGAGCGACGTCACCGACGAGGACGAGGAACTCGTGACCAAGTGCCTCGGCATCATCAAGCAGGAAGGCAAAGCCTCCACCTCGATGCTCCAGCGCCGCCTGCGGCTCGGCTACACCCGGGCGGCCCGTGTGGTCGACATCCTGGAGCAACGCGGCGTCCTCGGACCCCGCGACGGGGCCAAAGACCGCGAGATACTTGTGGACTTGGAAAGCCTGCCGGATTGATCCATATTGAACCCGGTATGAACACGGCCACCGGCCCCGAACTCAAAGCTCTCCGCGAATCGCAAGGTCTCACCATCGAGCAGGCCGCCGCGGGGACCTGTCTGCGTCCGGGTTTCCTCCGCGAGTTGGAAGAGCGCACCACCGCGGCGGATTTTCCCGATGTTTACCACCGGCTCTCCCTCCGCATGTATGCGCGCTACCTCGGCCTCGAGATGGAGCCGCAGCATCGGCCCGCGGTCCACAGCGGCCATGGCACCCGCATCTCGCCCGTCGGGCTTTTTGTCCGACGCATGGGACGTCCGCCCAAACCGGCGCGCTTGAGCCCTGCGCAGCGCAATCGTCTGGTCAATACCGCCAAGACGACCAGCGCGGCGGTGGTCACCGTTCTGGCCATCGGCCTGTGGTCCTTGAACGCCAAACTCTCGCGTTTGGATCTCGACGAGGCCAAGCCGCGCCCCCGCGCCGTCGTTGCGGCCAAACCGGCGCCCCTGCCGGTCATGATCGAAATGCCCCGCTGCACGCTGGATGAACCCGTGCAACTGATCCTCGTGCCGGGACTCTGACCCGGCGTCCTGTCCGGACGCCCCCTCATCGCATGGTTTCCGACGCGCGTCCCAAAATCGGCATGGTCAGCCTCGGCTGCGCCAAAAATCTGGTCGACGCCGAAATCATGCTCGGCGGTGCGGCCAGGGAAAATTTCGACCTGACCCGCGAGCCGGACGAAGCCGATGTGCTGGTCATCAACACCTGCGGCTTCATCGACCAGGCCAAGGAAGAGTCGATCGATACCATCCTCGAAATGCACCAGCGGCGTTTGTCCGCGCGCCCGGAACAGAAAATCATCGTCAGCGGGTGCCTCGCCCAGCGTTACCACGAGGAACTCAAACGCGAAATTCCCGAGGTCGATGCCTTCATCGGGCTCGACCAGATCGCCGACTTTCCGCGCATCGTCCGCGAAGTCCTCGACCGCGCCCCCGCCGAAGCCGCCACCCCGCTCGATCTGGTCACGCGCAAATCACGCTACATTCCGGACTATGACACCCCGCGCTTCCTGCTCACCCCGCACCACACCGCTTACCTGAAAATCGCCGAGGGCTGCAACCATCCGTGCAGCTTCTGCGTCATTCCGCAGATGCGCGGACGCCACCGCAGCCGGACCATCGGTTCGGTCGTGGCCGAGGCCCGCCAACTCGTCGGGCAGGGCGTGAAGGAACTCAACCTGATCAGCCAGGACACCACCTACTTCGGCATGGATCTTTGGGAGGTGAAAGCCGGACCGCGCCAACCGGTCGACTCCTCGCGGGGGCCGACCCTCTGCCGCCTGCTCGAGGCGCTCGACCAGATCGAAGGCGATTTCTGGGTCCGCCTGCTCTACACGCACCCCGCGCATTGGAGCGACGAACTCATCGACACCATCGCGCAGAGCAAGAAAGTCGCGCGCTACGTCGACATGCCGCTGCAGCACATCGACGAGGAAATGCTGCAACTCATGCGCCGCGAGACCTCGCGGCAGCACATCGAGGAGTTGATCGTGAAGATGCGCGAGGGCATCCCCGGCCTGGCCATCCGCACCACCTTCATCACCGGCTTCCCCGGTGAGGGCGACGCGCATTTCGAGAGCCTGCTCGAATTCATCGAACGCCTGCGTTTCGAACGCCTCGGGGTCTTCAAATACTCACAGGAGGAAGGTTCCCGTGCGGCGAAGATGGACGGACAAATCCCCGCCTCCGCGAAAAACAAACGTCACGCCCGCGCCATGAAACTGCAGCAAAAGATCGCCCGTGAACTGGCCGCGGCGCAGCAAGGGCGCACGATCAAGGTTTTGGTCGAGCAACCGCAGGTCGCCCGCAGCGAGCACGACGCACCCGATGTCGATTGCCGTGTACTCCTCGAATCCGCCTTGCCGGTCGGAAAATTCGCCGAGGTCGAAGTGACCGGCG
>JBBECM010000019.1:0-1285 GCA_040881855.1 Chthoniobacterales bacterium
GCAATGACCATGGTGTAAAGTTGCAGCGAGGCAATCTGCAACGGGTAATCGACGAAGGTGTGCAGCATGACACCGCCGAGGGAAAAGGCGCAGCTCATGCCGAGGATCGCGCGGTCCCCGGGTCTTCGCCCCCCGTGGCGTGCGGCTTGGCCGGCGACAACCAGCCCGCCGCCGAGGAGGAGGAGCCAGGCGATGGCTCCGGCCCAGCCGTAATCGACCGGTGTTTGCAGGGCGTCGGAGTGGGCGTTGACCCACCAGCCTTTGACCGGATTGCCCGTGAGGTCGCGGTGAATATTGAAGACGCGGACAAAGGTCCCGGGACCGTGCCCCCACCAGCCCGTGGCGGGAATGGCGCTGGAGACAAGAACGTCATAAACCTGATAGCGGCTATTGTCGAAAAGGTCGTCCCAGCCTTTTTCCCATCGCCCGACCGTCCGCTCCATGCCGAAAGAAACCGCCAGCACGGCAGCGGCACCCATCAGGGTGAGAGCGGTTGCTCCGCTGGCCAGCCACCGCCGAGAACGCAGGCTTTGCAGGCGCGCCGAGAGGATCCAGACGACCATGCCGAGAAGAATCAGGGCACAAACCACGTTGGCCGCGCGCGAGGTGTTGATAAAGCCGCAGGCGGCAGTAACGAAAGCAGCCAGCGTCCAAAAGACGCGGCCTTTTTCCGCGCCCTCGCGGTAAAAGGCGCGGACGGCCAGACCGGCGATGAAGGGCAGAACCAAGTTGATGTAGGCGCCGGCGTTGGCGTGGTAGCGGAAAACCGCAAAGAAGGTCTTCCCGGTGAAGCGGTAGGGATACCAGAAAATGCCGGGAGCATCCGTCAGTCGCTGGGCCAAGCCCAGCACCATGATGCTGACACCGGCCAGGGCAATCGTGATCCAAAGCCGGTCGCGCCACACTTTGTTCGGCGCCAGATCACACGCGATCCACGAGACCCCGAGCAGCCCGGTCATGGTCAGCAACGACGGTATGACCAAAGACGCGTCCCAAAATCCAGGCCATCCAGCCAACGGTTGATTGACGGACAAGAAAATGTCCGGGCCCTGGAGGAAGCGGCTCTGCGCGTTCCACACCATGAACCATCCCTGGAGCAACAGGAACAAGCTCGGCAAAACGACCAGCCATGGCACGCGTGGCCATCGGCGGCGGAAGGCCAGCCCTATGACAAACAGCGCCGTCATGGCGAGCAGCAGCCAGCGGATGACCTCGATGGTCCAGTCCCGCGTCCCGCCAAAGAGCCAGGCCGAGGCGACGATGGAAACAAGAAGGAGCCAGCGGG
>JBBECM010000020.1:0-42340 GCA_040881855.1 Chthoniobacterales bacterium
TCTCGGAGATCATCGGACGCAGTGTCCGCGAACTCAATTTCCGCCAGCGCTTCGGCGTCATCGTGCTGGCCATCCACCGCCGGGGAACAAATTTGAGCCGCGGCTTTGAGAATATCCCGCTCCAACCGGGCGACACGCTGCTGCTACTCGGGCCGGAGGGCGCGGTGAAGGGTTTGCGGGCCAACGCCGACCTGCTGCTGCTCGACCGCCCGCGCGTGCCGACCACCAGCCAGCGGGCGCGCACTCCCTTGGTGCTCGGCACTTTTGCCGGCGTCATTGGCGCGGCGTCATTCGAAATCGTCCCGATCGCGGTGGCGGCGCTGATCGGTTGTGTGTTCCTCATGGTCACCGGCACGTTGAAGACGCGCCAAGCTTACCGCTCGGTGGACTGGGGTCTGCTTTTTCTCATCTACAGCACGCTCGGACTCGGTGTGGCGCTGGAATCGACTGGCACGGCGCAGTTCATCGCCGGCCATCTCGCGACCTGGGCCACCGACTTTGTGCCGGGGGTGTGGAAACCGCTGCTGCTGCTCGCTGTCATTTTTATTCTGACCTCCACCATCACCGAGGTCCTCTCCAACAACGCAACGGTTGTCCTCATGATGCCGATCGCCCTGGGCTTGGCCGCCGAGTTGGGGCTCGATCCGCGGCCTTTCGCCATTGCCATCACCATCGCGGCCAGCGCGAGTTTCGCCACGCCGATCGGTTATCAGACGAATACCTACGTCTATTCCGCCGGCGGTTACCGCTTCGCCGACTTCATGCGCATCGGGCTGCCCCTCAACATCCTCTACTTTATCGGGGCCATAGTGATCATCCCGCGCATCTGGTCGTTCCATCCGTGACCATCCGGCAGGCCGCGAGGTCTTTCTCGCGATAAAAGCAAAACCCCGCGGATCGCTCCGCGGGGTGGGTGAAAACAGGACGTCTTGCCGCTCAGGTATTTTGTGCCTTGAGCGTGGACGACATCGAGATGAAGAAAAAGCCCGTGAAGATCATGTTGATCCCGAAGAGCAATCCGAGGAGCCAGGCAGCCGAGCCGGGGAAACCGCTGAAGATCATCCAGGCCAGCACGAGGGAAACCACGCCGCTGAGCAGCATGAACCACATCGTGCCGGTGCCGCTGAATTGGAAGGCGGCCAAAACCGTGACCAGTCCCTGCGCCGCGAAATAAGCGGCCAGCAGGATGGTGAGGGTGAGCATGCCCGCGCCGACTTGGAACATGAGGAGCAGGCCGGTGACGAGGGTGAGCACCGCCCACAAGCCGGAGACGACACGCGAGGCGGTGCCGGAGTCCTTGCGGCCGAGAGCAGCGGCCAACGCGTAGCCGCCGGCGATGAGCAGGAGGGCCGCGAAGAGTTGTTCGACCACCACCGTGCCGATGAGCGGGAAGGCCATAGCCAAGCCGCCGAGCACGATGAGGAGGATTCCCTGGAACAAAGTCCAGCCGGATGATTTATGATGGTTTGCGTCAGTCATAGCGCGCCCAAGTTGTCCGGCCGGCGCGCGGGTGGAAAGCGCATTTTTCGGGGGACGCCGGCACCTTCGGTGGTAGAGTCCGGCATCTTCATGTCCGCGAAGAAGCGCCAGACCCGGCATCCCGCCGCGCATCGTATCCGCCTCTTGCGCCCGCGCGCCCGCAAGCGTCGCGTGCGGCGTCAGCGAACCCGCAAGCTGGGGCGTCTCGTGCTGGCTTGCCTTCTGCTCTGGGGATTGATCGGCGCCTTTTACGCCGCCTGGGCCTGGACCTTCGACCTGCAAGAGGTGGCACGTATTCCGGAAAGTTCGCTCGTCATCGATCGTGACGGTCAGGTCTACACACGCCTGTCGGGCGAGAACCGCCGCACCGTGCCGCTCGACCAGGTCAGCCCGTGGTTTGTCCGCGCGGTCATTGCGCGCGAGGATGCGCGTTTCCTGCGGCATTTCGGCGTCGACCCAGTCGGGATTGTCCGCGCGGCCCTTCGCAACCTTGCCGCCGGCGGCATCCGGCAGGGCGGGAGCACGCTGACGCAGCAACTGGCGCGCAACACCTTCCCGCTCGGCGGGCAGAATGCGCACCGCAAGATCCTCGAGGCCGCCCTCGCCTTGCGGATCGAATCGGTTCTGAGCAAAGACGAGATCCTCGGACACTACATGAACCGGATTTATTTCGGCGCCGGCCTCTTCGGCATCGAGACCGCGAGCCGTGCCTACTTCGCCAAGCCGGCCGCCGACCTGACGCTGTCGGAGTCCGCTCTGCTGGCCGGTCTGATCCGCAGTCCAAACCGGCTCTCGCCCTTCCGCGACCCCGACGCCGCCCTCGCCCAGCGCAACCTCGTGCTGCGGCAAATGGAGGAACAGGGTTTCATCGCGGCGCGGCAGCGCGCCGAAGCGCAGGCCGAGCCGCTGATGCTGATGGCTGAGAAGCCGCGTCCCCCGCAAGAGGACTGGGCCATGGAGCTGCTCTGGCGCGAACTCGAACGGGCCCTGCCGCAGAACGTCCTCGACGGGGCTGGCTTGAAAATCCACACCACGCTTGATGGCACAATGCAACGCGCGGCCACCGGCGCGATCGAGGCGCAGCTCGCGGCGGTCGAAGGACGCGAGGGCTACCCGCACGCGAAAAAGGCGGACACCGCTTTCGTCGATCCGCAAAGCCGCGGCGGCACACCCTATCTGCAGGCCGCGGCCATGGCGGTGGACAACCGCACGGGCGCCATCCGCGTGCTGGCCGGCGGGCGGGACTTTGCCGCGAGCAAATACAACCGCGCGTATTTCGCCGAGCGCCAGGTCGGATCGGCGGTGAAGCCATTCGTCTACGCGGTGGCTTTCGCCTCCGGACTCGACCCGGCGACGCCGGTCAGCGACGACCGTCTCCGTCCCGGCGATTTGCCCAAAGCTTTCGGGAACTACAATCCATCCAACAGCGACGACACCTACCGCGGACTCTTGCCGGCCAAGGACGGTCTTATTTTTTCACGTAACACGATGAGTGTGCGCATCGGTGCCATGGCCGGACTCGAACGCGTGCGCGAGACGATCGTGGCCTGCGGCGTGGGTGAGGACGTCCCGCTTTTTCCGTCCATCTTTCTCGGCTCGTTCAGCGGCACGCTCAAAGGTCTGACCACCGCCTACGCCGCGCTGGCCAATGACGGCATGGCCGCCTCACCGCATCTTCTCGACCGCGTGGAAGACGCGCAGGGCCGCACGCTCTACCGTTACCACGGGAACGTGCAACGTCTGTTGCCGGCCTCCGCGGCACGCGCCGTGGCCGCGGTCATGCGCGAGACGATGACCCGGGGCACGGGAGCCATCGCCACCGCCTTCGGTTACCGCGGCGAGGCCGGCGGGAAAACCGGCACGACTAACGACTACAAGGACGCGTGGTTCATCGGGTTCGACAACGAAACGACCTGCGGGGTCTGGGTCGGATTCGACCAACCGAAACGCATTGTCGATCGCGGCTACGGAGCCACCTTGGCCCTGCCCGTGTGGGCGGCCATCATGATGGCGGAAAACGCGGAGCGCTAAACCATCCCGGCCACCCGGCGCATCCGCCGGAGGACATCGTCCGCGGCCCCGCTCTCGAGCGCGGCCACGGCTCTCTCCCGCGCTTCGGACCAGTCGTCGGTCAAGCCGGCCACGATGAGCGCCGCCGCGGCATTGACCACCACGATGTCGCGCGCCGCCCCGCGCCGCTCGCCCCGCAGGATTTCCGTCAGGAGGCGCGCGTTCTCGACGGCGTCTCCCCCGCGCAGATCCCCGAGGACGGCCGCGGGCACGCCGAGGTCCCCGGGTTGCACCGTTTCGCGGACCGGACCGGACGGCGAGAGCTTCGCGATCAAGGTCGGACCGAGGGTGGAAATTTCATCCATGACCCCGTCCGGGACCGCTTTACCGTGCACCACCCAGGCGCGGTGCCGTCCCAGATGCGGCAAGACATCGGCATAGAGCGAGATCAGGGCCTCGCTGAAAACGCCGGCCAGTTGTCCCTCCGGTCGCGCGGGATTGAGGAGCGGTCCGATCATGTTGAAGACGGACGGCTGTCCGCGTTCCGCAAGGATTTTGCGCGCGGGGCCGACCGCCTTGAAGGCCGGATGGAAGCACGGGGCGAAAAGAAACACCGCGCCGGCTTCCTCCAGCATGTCATAAAGCTGCGGAACGGGAAGGTCAACCGGCACACCCAGCGTCTCGAGCACATCGGCGCCTCCGCTCTTTGAGGTGATGCCGCGGTTACCGTGTTTGACCACGCGGGCCCCGGCCCCGGCGGCCACGAACATCACGGCTGTGGAGACGTTGAAAAGCCCCAGCTTGTCCCCCCCGGTGCCGCAGACGTCGATCACGGGGCGCAGTCCGGCGGGCACTTCGAACGGCTGTGCGTGCGTGAGCACGGTGCCCGCGAGGGCGACCACCTCTGCCGGGGTCTCGCCCCTGCGGTGCCAGACCTCGAGGAAAGATGCTTTGGCCTCCGCGGGGACGCCTTCGTCGAGCAGCCACCGCGCGGCACGGTCGATTTGCTCCGCGGACATCTCCCCGGACCCGGCCGCCGCAGCCCAATCGCTCATGGCACGACCTCCCGGAGGCGTTGGGCCAGCTCGGCTGCCGGCCATTGACCGGGCACTTGGGGTTTGTCGAGGTAGCCGTAGCTGAGACACGACCCCGCAGCACCCAAGACCAACCGCGAAACCTTGCCCAGCGGCCCCATGCCCATCGTGGCGAGTGGCGCGGTTGTTGTGGAGGCCTGAAGTCGCAACAGAGTGCAAAGATCATCGGGACTGCGCAAGAGTGTGGCAATCTTTACCACATCGGCCCCGGCAGACGAGGCGCGGCGGACGACCTTCCGCAGCGCGGTGAGCGGGGGCGTTCCGGAAAAGTCATGGTAAGAGACAATACGCCGCACGCGGGCTGCCCGGGACTGCTCGAGCAGGTCGTGCCACGCGCCGGCCGAGCGCAGCTCGACGTCGATCGCCGTGGCCCATGGAAGATAGCGCTCCAAGAGCGCACGGCGTTCCCCGGCCGGCAGGCCCGGCGCTCCCCCTTCGGCGGGATGGCGGGCGGTGAGGAGCCAAGGAAGGCGTGCGGACGGCAGTTCGCGGTCCAGCAAGCCGCCGCGGCGCCACAGGGAGTCGAGACGCACTTCGACCAGATCCGCGCCCCCATGCTGACGGGCGACAGCCTGAGCCAAGCCCCGGGCCGTGTGGGCCGTGGCAACGACCAAAGAGCGCTGGCGGGATTTTTGCTGCTGCTTCATGGCGATTTATCCGCTAGGTTAGGCCTTCGGAAATCTTTCCGCCATGCGGAACTGTCTTGCTTCCCGCCCGCTCATGATCTCGCGCAAACAGGAACTGTCCTTGCAACTCAACCAGATTGCCGACGGCATCATTCTGGCTGGCGTCCTTTACCTTGCCTATGCGCTGCGCCGTTACCAGATCATCGATTTCGATGTCCTTCCGGAAATTCCCCCGCTGCAAGACTTCCTCTGGATGTTCATCATCGTCGCGCTGTTCGGGCCGCTGCTGCTCGAGATGCAGGGATTTTACCAATATCCGCTGGAAAAATCTCTGCGCCGCTCTTTGCGCCAGATCGCCTATGCCGGCGTCTGGATCGGCCTGATCCTTGGCGCGTGCGTGGTTTTCTTCAAACTGAGCATCCCGAGCCGCTCGGTCTTTGTCCTTTTCATCGTCTTCGCTCCGGTCGGCCTCCTCCTGCGCGAGTCCGTCTACCGCGATATCCGCCTGGGCCGCCTGCGCCGAGGCGCACACGGGGAAAGCATCATTCTGGCCGGCGCTCCCGAGCGCATGGATGAATTGGTCGCGGCCCTTTCTCCTGCCCAGCGGCTCGAGATCGTTGTCGTCGAGCGGATCAATCTGGTCGAACGACCCGTCGCCGAACTGGTCGAAGCCATGCACCGCCACAGCGTGGGGCGCGTGGTGCTGTCCTTCGGCTCGCGCGATGCGGACAACCTCCAGGGTGCCATCGGCGCCTGCGAAACCGAGGGGGTCGAAGCTTGGGTGGCGGCGGATTTCGTCCGCGCTTCCATTGCGCGTCCGACCTACGACTCTTTGGGCAGCGCGCCCATGCTTGTCTTCCGGGTCACTCCCGATCTGTCTTGGGCGCTCCTCGTCAAGCAGGCCGTCGACCGGACCGGCGCCTTCCTCGGCCTCCTCCTGCTTTCCCCGCTGCTCCTCCTCATTGCCGCGGTCATCAAACTTACCTCGCCGGGCCCGGTCATCTTCCGGCAGCAGCGGGCCGGACGCCACGGACGGCCTTTCACCATGTATAAATTCCGCTCGATGCGCACGGGCGCGGAAACCGAGCAGGAGGACCTGCGCGCCTTTAACCAAATGAAGGGACCGGTTTTCAAAATCGAAAAAGACCCGCGGATCACGCCCTTTGGCGCCTGGCTGCGACGGACCAGCCTCGACGAGTTTCCGCAATTGTTCAACGTCCTGCTCGGCCACATGAGCCTCGTCGGGCCCCGCCCCTTGCCCGTCTACGAGGTGGACAACTTCGAACTGACCGCGCACCGGCGCCGCTTGAGCATGAAGCCCGGTCTGACTTGCCTCTGGCAAGTGAGCGGACGCAATGCGGTGCGCGACTTCGACGATTGGGTGAAGCTCGACGTGCAATACATCGACAATTGGTCGCTCGGCTTGGACTTGGGTATCCTCCTTCGCACCGTGCCCGTCGTCCTTTTCGGGAAAGGCGCCCATTGAGAGAGAAGTTCTTCATTCCAGCCCGGGGTCATGGTAGGGTTTTTCTTTACCCCTCGGTCCGCAACCCTCCATCCGCAACGAGAACCATGAAAAAACACCTCCTCCACTTCGTGCCCGCCATTCTGGCCGCGGCCACCGTCTGCGCCCAACCGGCCAACACCGAGTTTCAAGTCACCAAAATCGTTCCCGACATGGTGACCACTCCGGAATACAATTTCAGCTTCGGGCCCAAGAACAAGAAGGTGGCCAAGAACAAGGACTTCCTCGAAGTCGAGGCTTCGTTCGACTGGAACCCGCGGGACAAGCGGACCGAGTTTCTCGATGAGCTCACCTTCAACTACTACATCCTGCTCAACAACAAGGATCGTGAGAACCCGCAAGGCACTCTCCTTACCGGTTCGGTGACCCATGCCGCCATCCCCATGGGCAAAGGCATGAACTCCGTCATGTATGTCAGCCCGCGGACTCTCGAACGCTTCTTCGGGGGCAAAGCGCCGGCCAATGCCTCCGCGGCGGTGGTTGATGTGGGAGTGACCATTACCAAGCAGGGGCAACTCGTGGCTGAAGGCAGCTGGAAGGGCAAAGGGCAATGGTGGAGCACGATGCAGCAGGTCAACGGCTACGTGCTGAACAAGAACGAAACCCCGTTCGCCCCATTGGCTTGGGATTACTACGAGGCCATCAAAGCGCGCCCCGGCGGAATGTAACCCGGCTGTTTCTCTTTTCCCTGCCCGTTTCCCCATGAGCGCACCCAACCGCGTCGCCGCCATCAATCTCGGCATGCAGACGGTCACCTTGGCCGTTTTCGAGCGCGCCGGGGCCGACGGGCTGACCCTCACCGGTTACGCGCGCAGCGGCCTGCTGGCCGACCCGGCGGCGGATGGCAGCCGTCCGGGACAGCTGAAAATCGCCCTGACTGAGCTCAAGTCTGCTGCCGGTTGGAAAACCGGTGCGGTTGCTTGCGCCATTCCCTCGCAGGGCGTCTTCACACGCTTTGTCCGGATCCCGAGGGTTGATGCCGGGCAGGTGGCCGGGGTCCTCCATTTCGAGGCCCAGCAGAACGTGCCTTACCCGATCGAAGAGGTTTCCTGGGGCTACCAGGTGCTGCCCGATGGCGACGGCGAAACGATGGGCGCCGTCATCCTTGCCACCAAACGGGACCAACTCGAGGCCACGGTCGGCGCCCTTGCCGGCGCCGGACTGCGCCCGTCGCTCATCGAAACCTCCCCGGTCGCGCTCTACAACGCTTTTCGTTTCAATTACCCGGAAGCCGAGGGTTGCTCGCTGCTGATCGACATCGGCGCCCGGGCGACCAACCTCATCTTTGTCGAGGGGGACCAATTCTTCATCCGGACTCTCCCGGTGGGCGGCAACTCGATCAGCGCGGCCCTGCAGAAAAAGTTCGAGGGCCGCAGCTTCATGGAGGTCGAGCAATACAAGTGCTCCGAAGCGGTGATCCCTCCCCCGGGCAACTACGCGGGCGCCAAAGATGCCGAAGCGGCCGAAGCGGCCAAGATCGCGCGGACCGTCATGACACGCGTGCACAACGAAATCACGCGCTCCATCACTTTTTACCGCACGAGCCAGCAGGGCGCCTCGCCCATGCGCGTTTACCTTGCCGGCGGCGGCGTGTCCCTGCCCTACACGCTTGAATTCTTCAACGAGAAGCTCTCCCTTCCGGTCGAGTTTTTCAATCCGTTGCGCCGCGTCGGCATCGGTCCCGGCGTCGATGCCGCCCGCTTGCCCTCCGAGGCGCACTCCCTCGGGGAGTGCACCGGCGCCGCCTTGCATTTATTGCTCGGGGATTGTCCGCTGGAAATCGGCCTCAAGGCCCCTTCCCTCGAGCGGGCCGAAGCCGATTACCGCCGCCGCCCCTTCCTCGCCGCGGCCGCCGCCGCTTTGGTCGGCGCCCTGGCCGTCGCCGGCCTCTATTACGACCGGGCGGCCCAGCGGGTCGCTGCACTCAACGAAGAGACCGCCGGACAGGCGGCCACGCTCGAGGGCCACAAGGCGGAACTCGATCAATTGGCCTCGGAGCGTCGACAGCTGATGGAAGAGGCCTCCGATCTGGCGGCCGCCCCGGCCCTGCGCACGGCGTGGGCCGCGGTGGTCAACGAACTGGGGAGCAAGTTGCCCACCCGCAATATCTGGCTCACCCGTCTGCGCCCCGTCGTCGGTGGCCAAGCACTCGAGCCGGCCGACAAAGGCGGGGCCGCATGGGCAGCCGCGGAGAAAACCTCGGGCGGCGAAGGGGACGGGGAAAAGGGATCGGCCTCGCCGGAAGTCTCGGCCCTGATGATCGACGGTCTTTATTTGGAAAATGACGATGGTCCCGCCGTGGTCGACGAGTTTGTCGAGGCCCTTGCCGGGTCACCGGTTTTCGGCCTCAATCCCGAGAACAAAGCGGGCGTGGTCCAACTGCGCGCGACCCAAAGCGGCGAGGCCTGGGCCTACGACTTCAAACTCCTGCTGCCGCTCGCGCGGCCGATCCCCCTCTGATGGACTGGTTCAAAGGCAACCCATTCACCGGCGCCTTGGCTGCGATCACCGCGGTCTTGGCCGCCGCCGCAGGCTACTACTTTTATGCTGCGCAGGGCCGTTTCGCGGCCGAAGAAGCCAGATTCGAAGAGCAGAAAATGGCGCTCGAATCACTGCAGGCGGACAAGCCTTTCCCCAACGAGGAAAACGTCCGTCTTGTCCGCGAGGAACTCGAGCAGGCCCGCATGATCCTCGGCGAGATCGGCAAGGGCTTGGCCACGGAAATGCCCACCGTGACGCCCCAAGAGTTCCAAGATCAACTGCGGGAGATGGTCAACGACATTGTCTCCCGCGCGGCGGCCGGCGGCGTCACCTTGGGTGAGGATTTTTACCTCGGCTTCGAGTCATACGAGGTGCAACCGCCCGCCGCGGCGGCCGCCGGACCGCTCGCTCTGCAGCTCAAGTCCATCCATGCCGTCGCCTCGATTCTGGTCGAGGCCAAGGCCCGCGAGATCACCTCCATCGTTCGTCAACCGCTGGCCGCCGAGAATCCCGCCCCGGAGAAGGAAGGACGCGAGGAAAAAAAGAAGGACGGACCCAAGGGCAAGGACGAGCCCTTGCCCGACTTGGTGCTGGCACCCTTTGACGTGAACTTTTCGGCCGACCAGGCCTCCTTCCGGACCGCTTTCAACCGCCTGCTCGAAGTCGAGCCCCCGGTTTTCATCCGCCAGCTTGCCGTGACCAACTCGGCTCCCGCCGGCCCGTCGAAGACCGCCGAGGGCGAACCGGCCAGCGGGGAGGAACCCGTCGCCGAAGCCGGTGAACCGGAGGCCAGCGATGCGATCAAACCCGTGCTCGGCCGCGAGCTAGCCGTGGTCAACCTCCAACTGGCCTCGGTTTCGGCCGGCCACTGACGCCCATGGACCAAATCAAAGCGCACTACGATCGCTACTTGCTCGCTGCCGCCGGGTTGCTCTTGGCCGGCGTGGCGGTCTTCGCCGCGCTTAATGCGGGCGGACTCGGGGAGAAGTTCACGCCGCCCGAGATCCCCACCACCGGCGAACCTTTTGCCCAAGACGAGAAGATCACCCTGCTCCGCGCCGACCACGGCGGGAAAGACAAGGAGCAGAAGTGGCAGGACGCCGGTCATCCCCTCTTCATCAGCCGGATCTACCTCCTGCGCGAAGGACGCCTCGTCGACATCCTGGAGAGCGGAGCGGAACTTTTTCCCGGCATCGCCAATGCCTGGATTCTGGAAAACAATCTGGACTACACCGATCCGCGCTTGCCCGACGGGGATCCCGACAGCGATGGGTTCTCCAACATGGAGGAATTCCGGGCCAAAACCAATCCGCGCGACGCCGCGTCCAAGCCTGCCCTCTGGACCAAGCTGCGGCTCACGGCCACCAAGATCGACCAACTCAGGGTCAAATTCATGAGTTTGCCCACCGGTTCCGTCGAGGAGGTCTCGATCAACACGATCAGCGAAGGAAATCCGGCGGAGTTGTCGGGAACAACGCGCTTCTACCGTCAAGGCGATGCCATCGTGCTCGCCGGTCGCGGGGGGGACGGCAAGGAAATCGATCAACCGACGCCGCTCAAATTCGAGCGCGCCGAACTGCGCAAGCAATTCAATCCGACAACCAATGTCGAGGAGGAAGTCCCGGTTGCTTTCCTGCGCAACACGGCGGACGGCAAGGAAATCGAATTGCGCAAAGGCGAAGTCAAAGACTCGCCCTATTCCCTCGCCACCTTGGTCGACACGCGCAGCGGCGGAACGACCTACCAAGTGCGCTCCGGGGAACCCTTCAAAGTCGGCGAGTCGGACTCCTACAAACTGGTTGACGTCACAGAGGAAAAAGCCATCATCGAAGACCTGCAAACTGCCGAGCAGCACGAGGTTCCCTTCCAAGGCGCCGCGGCGGCTGCCGAGGTGCCGTCCGAACCTACCACCCAGTAATGCATCCCCTGCGAACCAACCGCTCTCTGCCGCCCCCAGGCACGCCCCGCTGGCGGCAAGCCGGTCTGCTTTCTTTGGCCCTCGGCCTCCCCTTCTCCCACCTCCTCGCCGGGCCCGGTGGCGGTTCTGCTGCCATGTCCGGGGTCGAAGCGCAGGCCGAGTTTGAAATCGCCAAGCGCATGCGCCTGGCCGAGGAATACGCGCCCCAAGCCATGGCGCGCGGTTCCGAAGCGCTGATGCGCCGCGAATACGAAACGGCTTACGCGCAATACAAAGCGGCCGTCGACTCCCTGCCCGACGCGCCCAATGTCCGTCAACTGCGCGCCATCGCGCTCGACGGTTTTTCCAAGGCGGTCATGGGACTGGCCGAGCAACGCATCGCCGAAGGCCGCTGGGAGGACGCCGAGAGCACGGTGCAAGTGCTGCTCCAGCCGCAATACAACCCGAATTACAAACCCGCCCAGCGGCTGCTCGCCCGCCTCGAGGCGCCGGACTATTTCAACAAGACGGTCACCCCGGGCTTCGTCAGCAAAGTCGAAGAAGTCAAAAAATTGCTCCTCGACGCCCAAGGTCTTTATGATTCCGCACGGTTCGACGAAGCATTCCGCAAATACGAAGAAGTCTTGCGCCTCGACCGCTACAACATCGCCGCGCGACGTGGCATGGAAGAAGTCAACTTGGCCCGCACCCGCGTGGCCGATGCCGCCTACAATGACACCCGCGCGTCCATGATCACCGAGGTGGACAAGGCCTGGGAAACGCCGGTCAAACGCGCCGACCTCGGCCCCGCCGCCGTGCTCGAGCAACCCGTCCTGACCAGCCGCGGCACGCAGTCGGTCAATCGCAAGCTCGACGAAATTCTTATCCCCCGGCTCAACTTCACCGACGCCACGGTGCGCGAGGCGATCGAATACCTGCGCAATGTTTCCGCCCAGCAGGACCGCAACCCGGCGGATGGCGACCGCGGGGTCAACATCGTGCTCAAACTGGATTCCGCCGCCGCTTCGCAAACCATCACCATTGACCTGGCCAACATCCCCCTGCGCGAAGCACTCGATTACATCACCCGCTTGGCCAACCTCAAGATCAAGGTCGAACCCTACGCCGTCCTCATCGTGCCGATCAGCGAACCGACCGACACACTCATCACCAAGGAATACCGTGTGCCTCCGGGCTTCATCACCAGCCTGCCTGCCGGTGGCCCAACCGGTGCCACGACCGGCGGCGACACCGTGGTGAGCAGCGGTGCCAAGGATTTTCTCGAAGGCCAAGGCGTGCAGTTCTCGCCCGGAGCGAGTGCCAACTTCCTCGCCAGTAGCAGCCGTCTCATCGTGCGCAATACCCAGGAGAATCTCGACCTGGTCGATGCCCTCGTGGAGAACGCCACCGGCGCCGTCCCCTCGCAGGTCGAGATCGAGTCCAAGTTTGTCGAGGTCTCACAACGCAATCTCAAAGAGCTCGGCTTCGACTGGTTGCTCGGCCAGTTGGCCCTCGGCGGCGGCACCGGCGTCTACGCCGGCGGAGGCACGGTGGGCAACCAGTTCGATGCCTTGACCCCGACCGCAGGGAATGCGGCCTATTATCCTTTCCTCATTCCCGGCACCACGACGCCGGTGGCTGGCCCACCTTTCGGCGGACCGCTCACCGCCGGCAATCGCAGCGGCGGCACCGCCATCGCCGCGAATGCGATCGATGCCCTCCTCCTCGGCAACCCTCTCACCGCGCCGGCCGCCGGTATCCTCTCCATGGCCGGCATCTTCACCAATCCGCAGTTCCAAGTTGTCCTGCGCGCTCTCAACCAGAAAAAGGGGATCGACGTGCTCTCCGCACCGAAGGTCACGACCAAAAGCGGCTCTTCGGCCACCGTGGAAGTGATCAGGGAGTTTCGCTATCCTGAAGAATACGAGCCGCCGCAGATTCCGCAGGAGACCGGTTTCGGCACCCAGCCGATCACCCCCGCCACACCCACTTCCTTCACCATGAAGCCCGTTGGCGTTCGGCTCGAGGTCGAACCGACGGTCGGTGCGGACAACTACACGATCGACCTGCGTCTTCTGCCCGAGGTCACGGAATTCGAAGGCTTCGTCAACTACGGCAGCCCCATCTTCAACCAAGGCGTGGTGGTCACCGAGAACGTGATCAATTATCCGGTCTTCAGCCAGCGCAAGATCGAGACCTCTGTCAGTATCTACGATGGACAGACTATTGCCCTCGGCGGTCTCATCCGCGAGGACGTGCAGAAGGTCAACGACAAGACCCCGCTCCTCGGAGATGTCCCGCTGGTCGGCGGCCTCTTTCGCTCGCAAGCCGACCAGCACATCAAGCGCAACCTGATCATTTTCGTCACCGCCACCCTGATGGACCCTGCCGGCCAACCCATGGCCCTCGCCCAGCAGGACTTCGCGGCGGAGACTATGGACGAACTGCCCCTTGATGTCCCCGATGCCGCCCCGATCGAGCCACCGCTCCCCTGACACCATGAATTTTCGCGCGCCCCTGCTGGCCCTCCACTTCGCCCTTGTTTCGGCTCCCGTTCTGACTGCGGGCTCCGGAGGCGATTCTTACGGCGGTCCGCTCGAGTCACAGGCCGACCGCGAAATCACCCGGCGCCAGGAAGATGTTGTCCTCGCCCAGGAGGCCCTCCAAGCCAGCGAAGCGCAGCTGCGCCAGAACAATATCGAGGCAGCCTACGAGTCGGCCAAGAGGGCCGCTGATCTTGTCCCCGACGGATCGACCGCCCGCGGTTTGCGGGCCCGCGCCATTTCGCGTTTCTCCTCCCTCTCGGTGCGCTACGCGGAATACCTGCTCAGCCAGGGCGAGTATGCCCGGGCTGCCGCCGTCGCCCGCGAGGTCCTCGAGCCGCGCTACAATCCCGGCTACCGCCCCGCCGCGGTCTTTCTCGACCGCCTTGACCAGCCCGACTACTTCAACAAAACGATCACCCCGGAGTTCGCCGCCGACCAGTCCGAAGTCGAACGTCTGCTCAACGAGGCGACGGGTTTCTACGATTCGGGGCGCTTCGACTTGGCGCAAAAGCGTTACCAGCAGGTGCTGGCCGTCGACAAATACAATGCGGCCGCCTTCCGCGGCATGGAGCAGGTCGAACTGGGTAAGCAGCGCTACTATGACAGTGCCTACAATGAGACCCGCTCGCGCATGCTCTGGCAGGTCGAGAAAGCTTGGGAGCGGCCCAAACGCCGCTTTGTCGAGGCGCGCACCACAGACTCCTCGGCCCTGCAGGACGAACGCCGCGGCACCGAGATGATGATTGCCCGGCTTAACCGGATCATTGTGCCGAAAATTGATCTGCGCGACGCTTCCATCCGGCAAGCCGTCAGTTTCCTCCAGCAGCAAAGCCGTGCGCTCAATACGCCCGACGATGCCGAGGGCGAGCAGACGGGGATCAACATCGTGCTCAAGTTGCCGGCCAGCGCTCCCGCCGCCGCGGCGGAGACCGATGAGTTCGGCCAGCCGGTTGCTGCCGCCCCGGCTCCATCGGACGCCCGCGTCACGCTCAACCTGACCAATGTCCCCCTTTACGAAGCGCTCCGTTATGTCGCCACGCTGGCCGGGCTCAAAGTCAAGGTGGAGCCCTTCGCCGTTTCGATCGTCCCGCTGTCCGAGCCGACCGACACCCTGGCACAACGCGAATTCAAGGTGCCTCCCGGCTTCATTACGGGCACGGGTTCGGCCAGCTCCGCAGAGCCGGTTGCGGTGGCGGGGGGCGGGGCGGAGGAAGCAGGCGGGCCAAGACTCGCGGCGCGCCAGAACGCGAGAGACTTTCTCGAGTCGCAAGGCGTGGAGTTTCCTCCCGGAGCCAGCGCCAACTTCAGCGCGGGCAGCAGCCGCTTGGTCGTGCGCAATACCGCCTCCAATCTCGACCTGATCGAATCCCTCGTCGACGCTGCCATGGGCGAGCAACCGACCCAAGTGGAGATCGAGGCCAAGTTTGTCGAGGTGACCCAAGACAACCTGAAAGAACTCGGCTTTGACTGGTCGCTCGGTCCTTTCTCCATCGGCGGCTCGGGCGTTTACGGCGGTGGTGGCGAACTTATCGCCAATCCGGGCGGCTACCCGTTTGTCAATCCGGCCACCGGCGCCCCTGTGGGGGGAACATCTCTCACCTCGGGCCTCCGGAGCGGCAGTGGCACGGCTCAGAACTCGGCTCTTTCCGTCAACAGCCTCAACGGCCTCATCTCGCGCAATCTGGGGGTGGCCGCCACCGGCGGTCCGGCGCCGGGCATCTTCTCCATCGCGGGTGTCTTCACCAACCCGCAGTTTCAGCTCGTGATCCGCGCCCTCAACCAGAAAAAAGGCTTCGACTTGATGGCCGCTCCGAAAGTCACGACCAAGAGCGGGCAGAAGGCCACGATCGCCATTATCCGGGAATTCCCCTATCCGCAGGAGTTTGAGCCGCCGCAGGTGCCGCAAGACAGCGGCGGAGGGGCGGCTCTGGTGGGCGGTAGGCAGGAAAGCGATCCGGTGGTCACGCCGAGCTTCCCCACCGACTTCACCACGCGCAACCTCGGGGTCACCCTGGAGGTCGAACCGCAGATCGGTCCCGACGGTTACACCATCGATCTCACTCTAAGTCCCGAGGTGGTCGACTTCGACGGCTTTATCAACTACGGATCGCCGATCAGTGTGCCGAGTCGCCAGTTTCTCGGGCAACAATTTCAACAAGACGGCGCCCTTGGTATTGTTGGGATTCTCGATGTTTTCACTCCCACGACACCAAGGATTCTCACCGAAAACGTGATCAACCAACCCATTTTCAGCACGCGCAAAGTCACGACCAACGTCAGCATCTGGGACGGCCAGACCGTGGCGCTGGGCGGCCTGATCCGCGAGGACGTCCAGAAAGTGAACGACAAGGTGCCTATCCTCGGGGATATCCCTCTCGCGGGCGGACTTTTCCGCTCGGAGGTCGAGCAGAAGATCAAGAGCAACCTGATTGTCTTCGTCACCGCACGCCTCATGGATGCCGCGGGGCAACTACTGCGCCCGGAGGATGATTCCGACCAGGAAGAGATCGTCGAACCCCTTGGTTTGCCTCCCGAGTTGACCGTTCCCGGCGCCTCCATGTCGGCCAAAGGCTTCCGCCAGAAATAACCCCGCGCGCCTCCGCGCATCACCGCCCGTCACGGGCCCACGTTTTGCCATGCTTCTCGCTCTGACCGGCGGTCCTGCCACGGGCAAGTCCACTTTCGCCGCCCTCTTGGCCGGACGTCACACCTTCGAAACCTTCGACGCGGACGCTTGCGTGCACGGGTTGCTCGCCGCGGACCACCGGATCATCGCCGCGGTGGCCTCGGAGTTCGGCCCCGAGGTGCTTGATCCGGCGGGTGCGGTCCACCGTCCGGCCCTGCGGGCCCTCGTCTTCCCTGACCCCGCGGCGCGCCGGCGCCTCGAGGCCATCCTCCACCCCGCGGTGCGCGCCCGGTGGCTGGAGCAGTCTGCCCGCTGCCGGGATGCGGGCCGGGATTTCCTCGCTGATATCCCGCTGCTTTTCGAGACCGGCGCCGACCGCTTTTTCGACGCCACCGTGACCGTGGCCACTGCTGCGGCCACTCAAAGAGGGCGGTTGCTGGCGCGCGGCTTGGACCACGCAACGATCGAAGCTTTGCTTGCCAGCCAGCTCCCGATGGAGGAAAAGAACGGGCGTGCTTCTTCCGTTGTCTGGAACGATGGCGCGCTGGGGGCTCTCGCCCGCCAAGCCGACCTTCTGCTCGAACGTCTCTCCATTTTGCCTCAACCATGACGGAATCCGCCGCGACCAAACCTCTCCACGGTGCCGACTCTTTTCCCGCGGAAACGGACCTCACCGGTTTCGGTGTCAGCCTGGAAACCCTGCAGGCCCTGAACCACGCCGAACTGGGCGGGTTGCTGGAGCGCTACCGCCTGCGCATCCGTCCCGACGGCACCAAGCGCCATCTGGTCTTCGATCTCGCCCGCTTCCTGCTCTCCGCGGGCGCGGAAATCACCGCACAGGGTATGCTCGAGGACCTCGGGGACCACGCCATGGTCCGCTGGCCGTGCCACAACTTCTCGGCCGGACCGGACGACCTCTTCGTCTCGATCGGACTCGTGCGGCAGTTCGGACTCCAGACCGGCCTGCAGATCTGCGGCACCCTCCGTGGACCGGGTGAGCGGGATCGCTACTGCGGGCTGGAGAGCATCACGTCGATCGAGGGCATCCCGGCCGCGGAATGGCAGCCCGTCACGCCGTTCGACAAACTCACGCCGCTTTTTCCTCAGGAACGCATCATCCTGGAGTCGCTCAAAGAACCGACCCTCAGCACGCGCGCCGTGGATCTGATCGCCCCGCTGGGCAAAGGCCAGCGCGCCCTCATCGTCGCCCCGCCGCGCACGGGAAAGACCATCCTGCTCAAGCACATCGCGCAGGCCATCCGGACGAACTCACCGGACGTCCGCCTCATCCTCCTGCTGGTCGATGAACGCCCCGAGGAAGTCACCGACTTGCGGCGTACGATCGACGCCGATATCTACAGTTCCACCTTCGACGAATCACCGCAGCGCCACACCCAGCTTGCCGAATTCGTCGGCGAGCGCGCCAAGCGCCTGGTGGAACTCGGCCAGGACGTGGTGATCTTGCTCGACAGCATCACCCGCCTCGCCCGTGGCTACAACAATCTCCAACCGGGCAAAGGACGCATCATGTCGGGTGGCGTCGATGCCAAGGCCCTCACCAAGCCCAAGAAATTCTTCGGTGCGGCGCGCAACACGGAGGAAGGCGGCAGTCTGACCATCGTGGCCACCGCATTGGTCGAGACGCAGAGCCGCATGGACGATCTCATCTTCGAGGAGTTTAAAGGCACGGGCAACATGGAGATCCATCTCGACCGCACCATCGCCGAGCAGCGCGTCTTCCCGGCCGTCCATGTGACCAAATCTGCCACCCGACGGGAGGAGAACCTCTACCATCCCGACGAGCTGGACCGCGTTATCGTCCTGCGCAAGCAACTCAACGAACTTCCCGCGGTCGAGGCCATGGAAACCCTCGTCCGTAATCTGCACCGCACCAAAAGCAATGCGGAACTCCTCCTGCGCGGCCTCCAATAAAACCATCACTCTCCAAGAGAGCGACGAACGTCCCGCCCGTTCTTCCCACCGCAAAACACCGGCCACAACCTCCTCGCGCGAAAGCTGCCGAATCCGTGTCCCATATTTGCCGCCCTACGCCATGTCCGCAGACCCGACGCCAACCGATCTCACCCCCGCCGATCTCGCCGCGCACATGAACCCTCTCGAGGGCCGCATCGGTTACAAGTTCCGCAATTCCCTTCTCCTGGCCGAAGCCCTCACCCACCCGAGCCTCTCGTTCGAGCGCAAAACTTTTCACTTCGACAACCAGCGCTTGGAGTTCCTCGGCGATGCCGTGCTTCAGCTTGTCGTCACCCACCATCTTTACCGCCTTTTTCCCGCCTTCAGCGAAGGCCAGCTGACCAAGCTCCGCTCCCGCATTGTCTCCCGCGAGGGACTCAAAAGCCATGCCTCGTCGCTCGGACTCGGTGACTACCTCATGCTGGGACGCGGGGAGGAGGCCAGCGGCGGACGGGAACGCGCCTCCACTCTGGCCGATGCCTTCGAAGCCCTCGTCGGTGCCGTCTATCTCGACAGCGATATCGCCACGGTGCGCCGTTTCATCCTGCGGGTGGCCGGGGACGAGTTGAGCGCGCTGGCCCGCGAACCGTCCGAGCACAATCCGAAGGGTGAGCTGCAGGAGTTGCTGCAGGCCGTGTCCCTGCAGAGCCCTTCCTACGACGTTCTCTCCGAGACCGGTCCCGACCACCAGAAGCAGTTTGTCTGCCGCGTAAGGTGGGAGGGACGGGAACTCGGGCGCGGTGACGGCCAGAGCAAGAAACAGGCGGAAATCAACGCCGCCTCCGACGCACTGCAGCGCCGGGCTTGGGAGTAAGTCGGGAGGCTCACGCGCCCACGTATTCCTGCAGGCACCGCACGTCGTAGCCGCCTGCCTTGAGGGCCTTGATGGCCCGCGCGCTCATGTTCGCGCCGCGCAGCGTTGTCATGATCGGGATGCGATGGGCCACCGCCGCGCTGCGGATGGCGACCTCGTCCTGCCGCGGGACTTTGCCGTGCGGCGTGTTGATGATGAATTGCATCTCGCCGTTTTTGATCAGATCGAGGAGATGCGGCCGTCCTTCGGTCAGTTTGTAAATGAGCGAAGCGTCCACCCCGCCTTGGCGCAATACGGCGAGCGTTCCCTTCGTTGCCTGGATCTTGAAACCGGCCCCGGCGAACTCGCGGGCGATCGGGACAACCTGGGTTTTATCCGCGTCCTTCACGCTGATGAAAACATTCCCCCCTTCGGGCAACGCCGGTTGGGCCGACATCTGGGCTTTGGCATAAGCGATGCCCAGATCGGGGTCCAAGCCCATGACCTCCCCGGTCGAACGCATCTCGGGACCGAGCGTGATGTCCGTGCCGGGGAATTTGATGAAGGGAAAAACCGCTTCCTTCACCGCGTAGTGGGCCGGGAGCACTTCCTCGGTGAAGCCGAGGTCCCGCAAGGTGTGACCCGCCATCACCTTGGCGGCCAGCTTGGCCAGCGGCACTCCGATGGCCTTGCTCACGTAAGGGACCGTGCGCGAGGCGCGCGGGTTGACTTCAAGGACGTATACTTTCTCGTCTTTCACTGCGAACTGCACGTTCATCAGCCCGCGAACACCCAATTCCTTGGCCATGGCCTTCGCCGCGGAGCGCAGTTCCGCCAGGACTTGGTCCGAGAGGGAGAAACTGGGAATGACACAGGCACTGTCGCCGCTGTGCACTCCTGCTTCCTCGATGTGCTCCATCACGCCGCCAATCACCGTGTCGATCCCGTCGCTGAGACAGTCGACATCGACTTCGGTGGCATCCTCGAGGAACCGGTCGACCAAGACCGGACGGTCCGGGCTGGCCTTGACCGCGGTGCGGATGTATCGGCGCAGATCGTCGGGGGTGTAGACGATTTCCATGGCGCGGCCACCCAGCACGAAGGAAGGCCGCACCAGCACCGGGTAACCGACCCGCTCCGCGACAACGAGCGCTTCGTCTTCATTGGTCGCCGTGCCGCCCTGGGTGGCATTGAGTCCGAGGCGTCCGAGCATGGCGGCGAAGTGCTTGCGGTCCTCCGCCATTTCGATGCTGGCCGGGGAGGTGCCGATGATGGTCACCCCGTTGGCCTCGAGCGCCGCGGCCAGGTTGAGCGGGGTTTGTCCGCCGAATTGCACGATGGCCGCGTCACACTTTTCGCGCTCGTAGATGTTGAGCACGTCCTCGAGGGTCAGCGGTTCGAAATAAAGTTTGTCGCTCGTGTCGTAATCGGTGGAAACCGTCTCGGGGTTGGAATTGACCATCACGGTCTCCCATCCCAGCTCGCGGAAAGCGAAGGCGGCATGAACGCAGCAGTAGTCGAACTCGATCCCCTGCCCGATCCGGTTGGGTCCGCCACCGAGGATCATGACCCGCTTCTTCTTGTTCGGTCGCGTCTCGTCCTCCTCGCCGTAGGTCGAATAGAAATACGGAGTGTAGGCTTCGAATTCCGCGGCACAGGTGTCGACCAACCGGTAGGTCGGCTCCACGCCCGCTTTCTTGCGGGCCGCACGGACCTCCGCCTCCGTCGTATGCGTGAGGTGCGCGATCTGACGGTCGGAAAACCCGTGCCGCTTCATCCGGCGCCAGGCCACCGAAGCCAAATCCGGGGGGCACCCCTGCTCCTCGGCGGTGATCTTGGCCAGCCCGCGGAGGAACCACGGATCGATCCCGGTCAGCGCATGGATGCGGTCGATACTCCAGCCCGCGAGCAGGGCATGCCGCAGGCTGAAAATGCGTTCGGCCGTGGGGACGCGGATCTTTTGCTCGAGCTCGGCTTCATCCAGGCTGCCGTCCGGCCGTTGCGGCGGCGCGTCCTGGCCATCGGCCCCGAAGCCCGCCCGCCCGGTCTCGAGGGATCGGAGCGCCTTCTGCATGGCCTCCTTGAAAGTGCGTCCGATGGCCATGGCCTCGCCCACACTTTTCATTTGCGTGGTCAGCACGGGATCAGCCTGGGGGAATTTCTCGAAGGTGAAGCGCGGCACCTTGACCACGCAGTAGTCGATGGTCGGCTCGAAACTGGCGGGGGTCTCGCGCGTGATGTCATTGCGCAATTCGTCGAGCGTGTAACCGACAGCCAGCTTGGCCGCGATCTTGGCGATGGGAAACCCGGTGGCTTTGGAAGCCAGCGCCGAGGAGCGCGAAACCCGCGGGTTCATCTCGATGACCACCATGCGTCCGGTTCGGGGACAGACCGCAAACTGGATGTTCGACCCGCCGGTTTCCACCCCGATGGCGCGGATCACCGCGAAGGACGCGTCGCGCATCGCCTGGTATTCCTTGTCGGTCAGCGTCTGGATCGGCGCCACGGTGATCGAGTCGCCGGTGTGCACGCCCATCGGATCAAAATTCTCAATCGAGCAGATGACCACGCAATTGTCCGCGCGGTCGCGCATCACCTCGATCTCGAACTCCTTCCAGCCGAGCAGGGATTCCTCGACCAGCACTTCGCCGACCGGTGACATGTCCAGCCCCCGGGTGACGATTTCCTCGAATTCCTCCTTGTTGTAAGCGATGCCCCCTCCGCTCCCGCCGAGGGTGTAGGCCGGACGGATAATGATCGGGTAGCGGCCGATCTCCGCCGCCACGGTGCGCGCTTCTTCGAGGGTGTGGGCCACCCCGGACTGCGCCACGTCGAGACCGATCTTGAGCATGGTCTCCTTGAAAATCAGCCGGTCCTCGCCCCGCTCGATGGCGTCCGCCTTCGCTCCGATCAACTTCGTGCCGAAACGCTCGAGCGCGCCGGTGCGGTGCAGGGTCATGGCGGCATTGAGCGCCGTCTGGCCGCCGAGTGTCGGCAGGACGGCGTCCGGCTTCTCACGCTCGATGATCTTTTCGATCACTTCCGTCGTGATCGGCTCGATATACGTGCGGTCGGCGAACTCCGGGTCGGTCATGATGGTGGCCGGGTTGGAATTAACCAGCACCACCTTGTATCCTTCCTCCCGCAAGGCCTTGCAGGCCTGCACTCCCGAGTAGTCGAATTCGCAACCCTGCCCGATGACGATGGGTCCGGAACCGATGATGAGGATTTTCTCGAGCGAGGTGTCTTTGGGCATGGCGGCAGCGACTGTCCTGTTTAGCCTTCGGCCCACTCCAGTGCAATGCACCCTTTGCGGCGGCACTTGGCACTTGCCGCCGGGCCCGGGGCCCGCGAAAATAACGCCTGATGACCGAACTGGAGATTTACGCCGCCGGGGTGCGCGCGCCGGACAAGCTCATGGGCCTCGATCTCGAGTTGGGTGCCACTCCCGGCTTGCACTACAAGGTCGACACGCTTCACGACATCATCTTCCTCGAATCGGAGGATGCGACCCTCTCGCTCGAGGACATCCGCAGCATTTTCAACAAGCTCGACCTCGCCGCGCGTTTCGTCGGGCCGGCCCACTCGCTGGCCCCGTCCCAGTCGGCTACCCAGCTGATCCGCCCCTGACCGGCCCTCCGCCATGGCTCTGGCCCGCTACGTCGGCGAAATTCTGCTTTCCTTCACCCGCTACCTCGGGGACCTCTCCCTGCTGGCCGTGGAGACCATCCGCGGGGTTTTCCAGGGCAAGATCCACTGGCGGCTGGTCACACAGCAAATTTACGAAGTCGGCTACCGCTCGCAGCTGGTTGTCCTTATCACCGGCGCCTTCACCGGTGCGGTCTTCGCCACCCAGACCTTCTTCCAATTCAGCCGGCTGCAAATGGACACCGCCGTGGGCCCCGTGGTCAGCGTCTCCATGTTCCGCGAGCTGGGCCCCGTGCTCTGCGGCCTGATGGTCGCCGGACGCGTCGGCGCGTCCATGTCGGCCGAACTGGGCACCATGAAGGTGACCGAGCAGATCGACGCCCTGCGCGCCCTCGCCGTCCATCCGGTTGATTACCTCGTCGTCCCGCGCTTCCTCGCCATGCTCGTCTCCATGCCCCTGCTTGTCGCCGAGTGCATCGGGATCGGCATCTTCGCCGCCTACCTGCTCACCACGAGAGTGCTCGGCGTCTCGGAGGCCTACTACGTCCACAACATGCTCTACTTTACCGGGGGACGCGACGTGGCCATGGGGCTGATCAAGGGCATGGTTTTCGGGGTGGTCATTGTCTTTGTCAGTTGCCACCAGGGTCTCAATGCCCGCGAGGGTGCGGTCGGCGTGGGGCGCGCCACGACCGAAGCGGTGGTCATCGGTTCGCTCTTCATCCTGGTGGTCAATTTCTTCCTGACCATGACCCTCAACATCTTTTTTCCCGCCGGCAAATGACCGACCACGCCAGACCGCGCGAGGTCATCGCCGTCGACAGCCTCGTGCAAACCCTCGGCGGACAAGAGATCCTCCGCGGTTTCAGTCTCAAGGTCTACGAGGGCGAGACCCTCGTCCTGCTCGGACGCAGCGGCGGGGGGAAAAGCGTTTTTCTCCGTCACCTCATCGGACTCATGCAACCGGTCGGCGGGACGATCACGGTGGATGGCTTGGATATCACCAACCTGAAAGAGCGGGACCTGGCCAAAGTCCGCCGCTGCATGGGCATGCTGTTCCAGAACGGCGCGCTTTTCGATTCCATGACGGTGGCCGACAACGTTGCTTTTCCCCTGCGCGAACGCGGGGAGACCGACGAAGGTCTCATCGCGGAGAAAGTCGCCAAGGCCCTGCAGATGGTCAACCTGCACGGGCAGCAGCAGAAGATGCCGGTCAATCTGAGCGGCGGTATGCGCAAGCGGGTTGCCTTGGCCCGCGCTCTGATCAACGAGCCCCGCTGCATGCTTTACGACGAACCCACCGCGGGACTCGATCCCATCGTGGCCGACAGCATCGACGTGCTCATCCGCCGCTTGCAGCGCCGGCTCGGCGTCACCTCGATCGTGGTGACCCACGACATGAAGAGCACCTTCGCCATCGCCGACCATGTGGCCCTGCTCCACGAGGGACGGTGCTACTTCTACGGCACCTGCGATCAATTGCGCGCCTCGACGGATCCCGTGATTCGTGATTTCGTGGAGGGAAGGTCCCACGAGGAACCCTGAACCATGTATAACCGCGATCCCCGCATCGAAACCCGCGTCGGTCTCTTCGTCCTGCTCGGCTTGGCCGTGGTGGCCTTCCTCGTCGTCTACTTCGGACGCCTCGGCCAGGGCTTGCAGAAGTTTTACGACGTCCAGATCGACTTCCCCAATGCCAGCGGGCTTCTCGCCGGCGCGGACGTCCTCCTCGGCGGGGCCCAGATCGGCTACGTGGCCGAAAACCCCCGCGTCCTCCCCGCCATGCAGGGTGTCGCCGTCCCCTTGAGAATCCGCGAGGAGATCATCCTGCCCGAGGCGTCGAAATTCGTCATCGGCAGCTCGGGACTGCTCGGCAACCGCTTCGTCGATGTTCTCGTCGATCCCAAGGCCGACCTGCAAAAGCGCCTCGAACCGGGCTCGGTCGTCCAGGGCCTGCGCGAAACCGGCTTCGAGGACCTTACCCGGGACGGACAAGAAATGCTGGCCGACGCGCGCAAGGCGGTGACCACCTTGAACACAGCGCTCGACCGTCTCAACGAGACCGCCCTGAGCAAGGAGTCCCTCGAGGATTTGCGCGCGGCCTTCGCCAACCTCAAAAAAGGGAGCGAGGGATTCACCGGGGCCGGCAAGGAAATCAGCAAGGCGACCAAGGACCTCGAAGCGGTGGCCGGCGATGCGCGCAAGTTCATCTCATCCGCCCGCAGCGGCCCGGGTCCCCTGCCCATGCTGATCAACGACCGCGAAGCCGCCGCCAACCTGCGGGCCATTTTTTCCAATGTGCGCCGCCACGGCGTCCTCTGGTATAAAGATTCCTACCGCGGCGAAGGCGCCCCTCCCCCCGCCCGCTGATCAGGGCGGGGCCTCGAGGCGCGTCCGCGGCAACGGCCGGACCTCGTCATTCACGTAGTGCACGATGCGCAGTTCCGGCGTTTCCCGCAGGACCGCGGAAAAGCGGAAGATTTCCTCGAACATGGGAAACTTCCGGTCACCCTCCGCTTCGCGCGGCAATTCGGTAAGATAAAGGTCCCGGCAATATGGAAGTGCCACTCGGTAGACTTCGGATCCACCCACGACGAAGACATCCCCCGGAAGCAAGAGTGCGGCCAGCCCGCTCAAGTCCCGGATGACCCGCACCCCGGGAATTTGCCAACCCTCGCGCCGGCTCATCACGACGGTCTCCCGTCCGGGCAACGGCTTCCCGATCGAATCATAGGTCACCCGCCCCATGAGCAGTGTCCCGCCCATGGTCAGCTCCTTGAACCACCGCAGGTCCTCGGGCAGATGCCACGGAATTTTTCCGCGGTCGCCGATCACACGGTTGGCCGCCATGGCTGCCACGGCGATCATACCGCGACCGGCGCCTTGATCGCCGGATGTGGATCGTAGCCCTCGAGGACGAAATCCTCGTAAAGGAAATCTTCCAGCCGCGTGCGCGCCGGATTGAGGCGCATGCGGGGCAGCGGACGCGGTTCGCGGCCCAGTTGCTCCCGGGCCTGTTCGAGATGGTTGGAATAAAGATGCAGGTCGCCGAAGGTGTGGATGAATTCTCCCGGACGCAGACCGGTCACCTGCGCCATCATCAGCGTGAACAAAGCGTAAGACGCGATGTTGAAGGGCACGCCGAGAAAGAGGTCCGCGCTGCGCTGGTAAAGCTGGCAACTCAGCTCGCCGTCCGCCACGTGGAATTGGAAAAGCGCATGGCAGGACGGCAAGGCCATCCGCGGCAAATCGGCGGGGTTCCAAGCCGAGACGATAATGCGCCGGCTGTCCGGTTGCTCGCGGATGAGACGCACCGCTTCGGCAATCTGGTCGACTGTGCCCCCGTCGGCCCCGCGCCAACTGCGCCACTGGGACCCGTAAATCGGGCCGAGGTCGCCGTCCGGGCCGGCCCACTCGTCCCAGATCGTCACGCCATGCTCATGCAAATAAGCGACATTGGTCTCGCCGCGGAGAAACCAGAGCAATTCATGGATAATCGAACGCAGGTGCAGCTTCTTGGTCGTGACCACGGGAAAGGTCTCCCGCAAATCGAAGCGGACCTGCGCCCCGAAGACCCCGATGGTCCCCGTGCCGGTGCGATCGGTGCGCGGCTTGCCCTGCTTCAGCACGTGTTCGAGCAAACGATGGTATTCCTGCACGGCGGAGGAAATTAGACGGCGCCGCGCCTTTTGGCCAACCCGGAAAGAGCGGACGTTTGCCGTGCCGCCGCTTCCCCGTTAGCATGCGCCGCGTGGAACTCATCGTGCTCGGCAGCGGCAGCAGCGGCAACGCGGCGGTCCTCTGCGCCGGTGACTCCATGGTGCTGATCGACGCCGGGCTGGGTCCGCGCAAAATGATGGCCCGCCTCGCAGCCGCCGGATTGGATCCCGGACGGATCGAAGCCATCCTCCTCACCCACGAACACGGTGACCATGCCGGGGGACTGCCCGCGCTGCTCCGGACCATACAGTGCCCGGTCTATGCCACGCGCCTGACCGCGGAGGAAGTGCGCGGACAAGATCCGCGCAACGGGGGCGCCACATGGCGGATTTTCGGTTCGGGCACCACGTTTGCCGTGGGCTCGCTCGAAGTCACCGCCTTCTCCGTGCCGCACGACGCGGCCGATCCGGTTGGCTTCACCATCCGCTCCTCCGGTGCCGCCGTGGCCATCCTCACCGACCTCGGCCACGTGAATCACTCGGTCGTGCATCACGCCACCGGCGTGAATTGCCTCTTCATCGAAGCCAACCACGACGAAGACCTCCTCCAGCGGGACACACGGCGTCCGTTTTCGATCAAACAACGCATCCGTTCCCCCCACGGCCACCTCTCGAATCGCAACGCGGCCGACTTGGCGGCCCGGGCGGCCACGGGCGCCCTGCGGCGGGTCGTGCTGGGTCACCTGAGCCGCGACTGCAATGAGCCGGAACTCGCCGTGTCCGTGGTCCGCTCCGCCCTCGACGCCTTCACCGGCGTCGAGGTGGTCGCGGCGCGCGAGGACGAACCGCTGCGCGTGAGCGGCTTTGCCGTTCCCGCTTAGGAACGCTGCTTGAGGCTGTCGCGGATCTCGGTGAGCAGTTTGACTTCGGCCGTCGGTTCCGGCGGGGCAGCTGCTTCACTCTTCTTCAGCGTGTTGATCGCCTTGACCACAAGGAAGATGGCCCATGCGATGATGATGAACTGGATGAGCACGGTGATGAAGTTGCCGTAGTTCAGCGTCGGTGCGGCGGCTTCCTGCGCGGCAGCGAGGGTCGGATAGCTTTTGCCGTCGAGGCTGACAAACAACTGGCTGAAGTCGACTTTGCCGAGGATCAGGCCGAGCGGCGGCATGATGATGTCGTCGACCACGGAAGAGACGATTTTCCCGAAGGCCGCACCGATGACCACGCCCACGGCGAGATCGATGGCATTGCCTTTGGCGATGAAGGTTTTGAATTCTTGTAACATGGAGAATGGATTTTGCCCCTTGTCCGCCCCGGTGGCGAGCCCAAACGCTGTTGTTGACGCCGCCCTGCACGGGTGGTCCCATGCCGGGCATGATAACGCGCTGGATCCTCTTCCTGCTCCTCTCCACCGCTCTGCTCCGTGCCGAGCCTGCGCCGCTCCGGGTCGGCATGGATCTTTCCTACCCCCCGTTCGAGACGATCGGCCCGGAGGGTCGTCCGGCCGGGATCAGCGTGGACCTCGCCGAGGCACTCGGTAACGCCCTCGGACGCCCCGTGCAGATCGAAAACATGCCTTTCACCGGACTGATCCCCGCGCTGCAGTCCGGCAAAATCGACCTGATCATCTCGTCCATGACCGCCACCCCGGAGCGGGCCCGGGCGGTTGCCTTCTCCGAGCCCTATCTCACCACGGGCCTGGGCGCCCTTGTGCCAGCCGCGAGCACGGCTCCGGATTTGGCCTCGATCGATCAACCCGGACGGACCGTCGTGGTGCGCCAAGGCACCACCGGCGAAGTCTTCGCCCGCGCCAACGTGCGACAGGCGGCCATTCTCAACCTCGAGAAGGAAAACGCCTGCGTGCTCGAGGTCGCGCAAGGCAAGGCCGATGCCTTCATTTACGATCAGATGTCCGTCTTCCAGAACGGCAAGCGGCACCCGGGCAAAGTCCGCGCCCTCCTCGCGCCGCTGCAAAAGGAGTCGTGGGCCATCGCCCTGCGGCCGGCCGAGACCGAGTTGCTCGCCGGGGTGAACGCCTTCCTCACCCGGTTCCGTGCCGAAGGCGGGTTCACCCAGCTGGCCGACCGCTATCTCGCCGAGGAAAAAGCGGCCTTCGCAGCACAGGGCATTCCGTTCGTGTTCTAATCGTCGCGCACCAGAATGAGCGCGCCCCGCGGCGGCACGGACAGCGCCAAACGCCCGGCGGAGGAAGCAACTTGTCCCCCGTTCCAACGGTCCTCCCACCCGCCACCCTCCTCGAGCGACGCTTCCTGCCCTTCGCCGGAATTGTTCAGCACAACCAAGATCTCTTCGTCCCCCAGCCGGCGGCGGAATCCGTAAAGTTGCCGCTCGTCATCGGTCAAGACGGTCTCAAACGACCCGCGACGGAGTGCCGGGAGTTCGCGGCGCAACGCGATCAACTTCCGGTAGTGCGCCCGCAGCTCGCTGTTGACTCGGACCTTGTCCGGAGACTTCTTGATTGAACCGTCCGGCAAAGTCGCCTCGTCATCGTAGGCCAGGTCTTCCCACACCATGGGCTTGCGGCAGTCGGGATCGTTCGCCCCCCACATGCCCACCTCGTCGCCGTAGTAAATCATGGGCGCCCCGACATAGGTCATCTGGAAAACGGCGAACAACTTCTGCCACTCCAACTCCTCCGCGGTCGGCTTGCGCGGGTCGTATTGCCCGTTCTCGACCTTGGAGAAATTGAAGTAGGCCGACCAGTCGCCCGCGTGCTCGCGGTCGCGGTTGACGAGGTGCGAGCCGATGCGGTCGGTGTCGTGGCTGCCGAAAAGATTCTGCTGCACCTCGGCCACCCCGGCTGGAAATGCCTCGCGCAATTCCCGCAGGCGGCGGTCGAATTCGGTCGTGCTGATCCGCGTTTTCTCGTCCGCGAAATAATCCGAGCAGGCAAAAGCGAAATTGTAATTCATCACCGCGTCGAACTCGTCGCCCTCGAGGTAAGGCTTCAACTTCGGGACCGGGTCGATCAACTCGGCCGTGATGTAAGCCTCGGGGTTCACCCCTTTGACCACCTTCCGCCACTTCTTCCAGAATGGATGGGCCACGCAAAAAGCCACGTCGAGGCGCCAGCCGTCGATCCCATCGGACGGATCGCCGTCGCCATCCGGGTCCATCCACCGCCGCGTCGCGGCAAAGATGTAGTCGCGCGGTCCGGCCACGATTCCCCCGGCGTCCTCGCGGAATTCCGGCAGCGTTTTGTGTCCGAACCAGCCCTCGTAGTCGAATTCTACGCCCTTCGTCTCGTCGCGCCACGATTTGACCGTGAACCAGTCGGCATACGGCGAGTCCTGCTGTTTCTCGACCACGTCGCGGAACGGCCAGCTGGTCCTACCCATGTGGTTGAACACGCCGTCGAAAATGATGCGGATCCCGCGCGTATGGCATTGCCGGATGAGTTCGAGCGCCAGTTGGTCGGCTGATGTCCAGACCCAGGTGGCGGGATCGCCCGGGTTCTCCTTCGCCATGAGCGCGCGGTCGCCGGCCGGATCCGGACCGAAATTGGGATCGATGTGATGGAAGCTGACGCCGTCGTATTTGTGCGATGACGGCGAGTCGAAGACCGGGTTGAGGTAAATCGCCGTGATCCCCAGGTCCTGCAGATAGCCGAGCTGGTCGATGATGCCCTGCAAGTCCCCGCCGTAGCGGCGACGCTGGACCAGCTCATGGAAAAGTAGCGGCGCGTCCTTCTCGTAATCCTGCCGCGCATACCAGTCCGACGTCCACGGATGCACGCGCCAGGGAAGTCCGGGCGCGTCGGGATAGGCGCCGGCAAGGTCGTCCTTGGTCGGATCATTGGACAGATCGCCGTTGCGGAAGCGTTCCGGGAAAATCTGATACCATACCACGTCCTTCGCCCAGTCGGGGACGAACTCTTCCGTCTTCATCGGAGCTTCGCCGCGCACCGCGCCCGTCAAGATGACGAGAGCCGCCATCCACGCCGCGGCGCCAGCCGACTTCATGCCCCCGCGAGCAGCGCCCGGCCTTCTTTGACCAGGGCATCGACGCTGATGCCCAGCGCCTTCAAAACGGTGCCTCCCGGTGCGCTGAGGCCAAAGCGGTCGATGCCGATGGCGTGTCCGCGGCGGCCGACGTAGCGATACCAAGGCTGCGTCACTCCCGCCTCGATCGAAAGGCGACGCGCGCAATCCGGCGGCAGGACAGCGTCCCGGTATTCCCCGGTCTGGCGCTCGAAACGCTCGAAACACGGGAGCGAGACGACGCGCACCGACGGACCCAACTTCTCGGCCGCTTCCATGGCGAGATGCAACTCGCTCCCCGTGGCCAACAGGATCAAGTCCAACGGCGCCGTCTCGCGGCGCGCGATGTAGCCGCCGCGCAAAGTCCCCCGGCGTGCTTCCTCCTCGGGAATCTGGCGCAGGGTGGGCAGGGCCTGACGGGAAAGCGCGAGCAAGGTCGGACCGTCCTTGCGGTCGAAGGCCGCGGCAAAAGCTCCTGCCGTCTCGGCCGGATCCGCGGGGCGTATGACATCAAGGTGCGGGATGGCCCGCAGGGCGGCCACCGTTTCGACCGGTTGGTGGGTCGGGCCGTCCTCGCCGACCCCGACCGAATCGTGGGTGAAAATGTAGACCACCGGCAGGTGGGACAAGGCGGCGATGCGAATGGACGGACGGCAGTAATCGCTGAAGACGAGAAAAGTGGCGCCGCTCGCGTGGAAAATTCCGTCGTAGGCGAGCCCGTTGAGAATACCGGCCATCCCGTGCTCGCGGATGCCGAAACGGATGTTGCGCCCCGCATGATTGCGGGCGTCGAAGTCGCCGCCGTCCACGATGTAGTTCAAGGTCGAGCCGTGCAGGTCGGCACTGCCGCTGACCAGCAACGGCATGGCCCGCGCGACATGCTGCAGGACATCGCTGCCCGCCTTGCGCGTCGCGATGTCGGGCGCGTCCGCGGGGTAAAGCGGAATGACCTCGAGAAGATCGGGATAGTTTTTTGCCACGGCGGTCTCCAACTCGGCGGCCAGATCCCGGTTGGCCTCGCGCCACGCCTCGAAGCGCCGGTGCCATTCGGCGCAGGCCGCGCCGAGGTCTTTGGCGTGCCGGACAAAGTAGGCGCGGACTTCGGGGGACACATAAAAGTTTTCCCCGGGCAGACCGAGGCCCTGACGCGATGCGTCGGCGAATTTCACGCCGCTCTCGCCGTGCGCCTTGCTCGTTCCGGCGACTTCGGGGATTCCTTTTCCGATGAGCGTCTTGGCCACGATGAGCTGGGGCTTGCCCTTGGCCGCTTTGGCTTTCTCGTAAACGGCATAAAATTCCGCCATGTTCTGCCCGTCGACTTCCTGCACGTCCCAGCCGTAGGCCTGGAAACGGCCAATGGTGTCCTCGCTTTGCGTGAAGAGCGCCATGGCGTCGAGAGTGACGTTGTTGGAGTCATAGATGAGGATGAGATTGTCGAGCTGGAGATGCCCCGCCAGCGCGCAGGCCTCGCTGGCCACGCCTTCCTGCAGGCAGCCGTCGCCAGCCAGGCAAACCACCCGGTGGTCGAAAATGCGGTGCTCGGCGGTGTTGAAGCGTGCTTCCGACATCTTGCCCGACACGGCCAGCCCCACTGAGTTGGCTACGCCCTGCCCCAGCGGGCCGGTGGTGCACTCCACACCGGGGGTTTCGCCGAACTCCGGATGGCCGGGCGTCATGCTCCCGAGCTGACGGAAATTTTTCACCTGCTCGAGCGGCACATCGTAGCCGGCGAGGTGCAGCCAGCTGTAAAGGAACATGCTCCCGTGGCCGGCGGAGAGGACGAAACGGTCGCGGTTGAGCCAGCGCGGCTCGGCCGGATCGTAACGCAGCGTCGCGCCGAAAAGCACCGCGCCGATCTCCGCACATCCCAAAGGCAGACCCAAGTGACCGGATTTGCAGGCGGCAACGGCGTCAATGGCCAGACCCCGCGCATCGCGCGCGGCCAACGGAAGGATATCGTGCGGAAAACTCATGAAAACGCATGATTTCGCCAGCCGCATCCGTCCGCGGCAAGCAAACTCTCCCGCTAGCCGGAATTCTGATGCAACTTGCGGTCCTTTGCGCCAATCTTGAAAACAATCGATATGGACTCCATCACGGTGCGCATTCCGGCCACCAGCGCCAACCTCGGCCCCGGCTTCGACTGCCTCGGCGTGGCCCTCGCCCTGTATGGCCGCGTGACGGTCCGGCGCGGCCCGTCCGGCCTCCCCGATCGCATGGTCGACGAGGCCGCCCGCGCCTTCTTCGATGCCTCGTCCGCCGCCCCGTTCGCGTTCGCTTTCGCGATCAACGGTGACATCCCGCGCTCCCGCGGTCTGGGCAGCAGCGTCGCCGTGCGTCTCGGCCTCCTCCACGGGCTCAACGCTTTGGCCGGCGATGTTCTCGGGGCGGATCAACTCTACCGGATTTGCGCGCGGCTCGAGGGGCATCCGGACAACGCTGCACCCGCCGCGTTCGGGGGGTTTGCCGCGGCGCGGCCGGACGGATTTTATTTCCGCTGCGATGTCGCCTCCGTGCTTCGCTTCGTCGTCCTCGTGCCGGCCGGTGAAGTCGACACGGATGCTTCGCGTGTCCAGTTGCCGCGCGACATGGCCCGCGCCGACGCGGTGGTCAACACGGCCAACACCGCGCTGATCACCGCCGCCTTCGCCACGCGGCGATATGACCTCCTCCGCGGATCGATGTCCGACCGGCTGCACCAACCCTACCGCGCGCCGGCCAACCCGCATCTGTGGCCCGCGATCGAAGCGGGAACCTCGGCCGGTGCGCTCGACGGATACCTCAGCGGGTCCGGATCAGCCGTGGCCTGCGTGACCACCGGCGACCCCGCGCCCGTCGCCGCCGCCATGCAGTCCGTGCTGCCCGCGGCGCGCGTCCACGTGCTCGCCGCGGACAACGGCGGCGTGACCATCGAGGCCTGACCATGAGGGTCATTCTCGAGCGCTTCGAACGCTACGCCGTCGATGTCATTCTCGAACGACGCGAAGGCGGACGGGCCAACGCGCTCAAATTCGTCCTCGGCGGTTTCGCCCGCCTTTACGAGCGCGCCGTGCAGACGCGGCTCGGGCTTTACCGCCGCCGCCTCCTCCGCGCCCAGGAACTCGGGTGCCCTGTGGTCAGCATCGGGAATCTGACCGTCGGCGGCACCGGCAAAACCCCCGTGGCGGAAATGCTGGCCCGCGAGCTGCAGATACGCGGCCGTCGCGTGGCCATCCTCAGTCGCGGCTACAAAAGCGTCCCCCGCCCGTTCATGCAACGCCTGCGCAGCCGGATCTCGAAAAACCTCGACCTGTTTCCGCCGCGCATCGTTTCCGACGGCCACAAGGTCCTCCTCGACTCCCGCCGCGCCGGGGATGAACCGCACATGCTGGCCAAGAACCTACCCGGGGTTTGCGTGCTGGTCGACAAGGACCGGGTCAAAAGCGGCCTCCACGCCTTGCGCCATTTCGACAGCGACCTCTTGCTCCTCGACGACGGCTTGCAATACCAGCGCTTGCGCCACCGCCTCGACATCGTCCTGGTCGACCGTCAATCCCCGTTCGGCAACGAGCACCTCCTCCCCCGCGGCACCCTGCGCGAGCCGCCGGAAAACCTGCGCCGCGCTTCCTACATCATCGTGACCAGATGCGGGCCGGAGCCGGATGAAGCCCTCCTCGCCCGCCTGCGCCGTTTGAACCGCACCGCGGCGATCATCGAATGCAACCACGCGCCGCGGCACTGGGAGGACATCCGGACCGGCGCGAAGTTTCCGCTCGACCACCTGCGCGGACGCCATGTCGGTGCGATGAGCGGCATCGCCCGTCCGGAGAGCTTCGAGGAGGGCGTGCGGGAACTCGGTGCCATCGTCGAGATCACCAAGGCCTTCGCCGACCATCACCGCTTCACCAAAAAGGAAATCCTCCGCTTCCTCGAATGGTGCGACCGCCGCTCGCTCGATGCGCTGGTCACCACGGAAAAGGATGCCGTCCGCTTCCCCGAGATCGACAATCCGCCGGTGCCCATGCTCTTCCTGCGCGTGGAAATCGAAATCCTCCGCGGGCGCAAGCACTGGGAGGAATTACTCGGCCGCCTGGCCGGTCCTCCGGTCACATCCGCCGGTGCCACACGTAGCGCTGCAGCAGCACTTTGATCGTCGCGGTCAAGGGCACGGCCAAAAGCGAACCGAGCAACACGCCGAGCACCAGGCTCCAGATCAGGACGGAAAGAATCACGGTCAGGGGATGCAGGCTGACCGAATCCCCGACGACCCGCGGCGCGATGAAAAAACTCTCCAGGTTGCTCATCCCGACGAAGATCGCCGTGACAATGAGCGGATGCGTCCAATCGCCGAACTGCGCCACCGCGATGAGCACCGCCGGGATCCAGCACAGGGTCAATCCCACGTAGGGAATCAAGGCGAGCAATCCGACGGCGAGGCCGATGAGCAGGGCGAAGTTGAGGCCCATGATGAAAAGCGCGGAACCGATGAGCACGCCGTCGATCAGGCTCACGGTGAACTGTCCGCGGAAATAGCGCACAAGGTAGCCGTTGATCTCCTCGAGCAGCGAGGCCACCTCGTTGCGCAGCGGCGACTCGGGAAGCGGGATGTATTGGCGCCATTGCGCGGCGAAGGGCGCGGAATCCTTGAGGAAGAAAAAGAGGAACAAGGGCACGAGAAAAAGACTGACCGCGACGCCGGCCACACCGAGGAAGCCGCCCACGCTGCGCTGCAGGAATCCGCCCACCGCGCCAAGGATCTCGGGGAGGCGTTGTTGCAGCCAGGCGACGAGATTTTCCACGTAGCCCGCCGCCCAGGCCCACAATTCGTCGCGCACCGTCCTGTCCTCGCCGAGCACCGGCACGGGTTGCAGCTTCTGCTGGAACCCGCGCACCTGCTCGAGCGTGCTCATGAGCAGTTCCTGCCCGCGGGAGGCCTGCTCGGGAAAAGTTGCGCCGAAGTGCGAGGTCTGCTGCCAAAGCACCGGCCCGACCCACAGGCCGATACCGGTGATCCCCAAGCCGATGAGCAGGAACAAAACGAGCACGGCCGACGTCCGGCCCATGCCGAACGAGCAGAACCGGTCGACCACCGGCCCGAGCAGATAGGTCAGAATGACCGCCGCCACGATCGGGATGAGCAACGGTTGCAGAAACGCCGCGGCCTTGACCACGAGGAGGACCGCTCCCGCAATGACCCCGACCAGCGCAACCAGCGCCAATGCGGTCAGCGCCGCATACCAGAACTGGCGCTGCCACGGGGCCGGGGACGTCGGATCGGTGGCCATGGAGCGCACTTTGTCCGAAGAGCGGCAGGCTGGAAAACCAAATCTCGCCCCGCCCGCGGATCAGGCCCCCTCTTTGCCCAGGATCTCGAGATAGGAACGGCCGACCGGACGCGTCGCATTGTCCGGGGCGAACTTTTCGATGCGCATTTGCTTGAGCATCCACCGCCCGTCGATGCGCTGGCCGGAGACCACCTCGAACCTCCGCAGCAATTTCCCTTCCCAATCGAATCCTTCGATCCGCAAGAGCGCGCCGCTGGCCCGGTCGAGCCAGACGCGCACCACGGCGAATTCCGAGCCGCGGCGGCCCGGACGCAATTCGATTTTCCACGCACCCCGGCCGCGCACGTTTTCCTCGCCGAGCAAACGAGCGTCCGGCCAGTAAAGGAATCCCAGCGACAGGTCCTCGACCGTGACCGGCGCGCCGTCGGCCACCGGTTCCTGCATGCCCCGCCGCAACGAGCGCCCCTTCGCGTCATAAACCCCGGAAGACTCCTCCTCGAGCCGCACCTCGTAGACGCGTTCCGGATTGACGAAAGCAAAACGCAGCTTGCCGAAGTCGACCTGCAAAGTGAACGGCGCGGCCTGCGGGCCCGAGCGGAGCTGTCCGCGCAGGAACGCCTCCTGCTGGGTCGAAGCGATCCGCGCCACCTTGAGCAGCTCCTGCGGGTCCGGGTCGGCCGCCGCCGCGCCGCGCCCGGGCCCGAGGAAGAGCAAAACGGCCAACAAGGCCCCGAGCCCCGGGTTTGCCGCACCCGTTTTCACGCTGATCCTTCCTTGTCTCATGGGGTCACACCTTGGACACTACCACACGTGCCGGGCGCGCTCGACCAACAACTGTTTTTCTTCCTCAACGCCGACCGCGGATTGCCCTGGCTGGACAAAGCGTGGGCCGTGCTTTCGAGCTTCGATTTCTGGCTGCCCGCCTTTGTTCTCGCCGGTCTGCTCGTTGCTTGGCGCGGCGGCTTCCGGGCCCGCGCCATGCTCGCCTGCCTCCTGCTCTCCATCGCGATCATGGAAGGCGGGATGATCAACCCGCTGAAAAAAACCATCGGACGCCACCGCCCGCTCGATTCGCTGGCCGACGCCCGGTCGGTCAGTCTCGCCTCGTCCAAGCCGAAACTCCTCGCCCTCACCGAGCCGCTGAAAATCAAGCCGGGCGATCCGGTCGACCCGCCGGCGGTGGGCAAATCGCTGCCTTCCGGACACACCTCGAACATGTTCTGCCTCGCCACCGTGCTGACCGCTTTTTACCGCGCGCGCGGCGCGTGGCTTTACCTGCCCGCCACTCTCGTCGCCCTCTCCCGGGTGGCCACCGGATCGCACTGGCCCTCGGATATCGTCCTCAGCGCCCTCGGCTCGGTGGCCGTGACTCTCGGACTCCTCGCCATCTATGCCTGGGTCTGGCGCCGGTTCGCGCCGCGCGTCGTGCCGCGGCTCGCGGCGGGGCATCCCGAGTTGATCCGCACGGCATGAACACGCGCCTCCTTTTCCTCGCTCTGCTCGCCTTGGTTACCATCCTGCGCTGGCTCTGGCTTGCCCCGCAGGAGCTGACGCCAACCGGCGCTTACCTTGCCCTCTGCGGCTACACCCCTTCCGTCGCTTACTTCGACGGCCCGGGCGGCCCCGCGGTCTGCACCGCGCTGGGCACGCGCTGGGCCGGGGCGGGAGCACTCGGCGCCGCCTTGCTCTGGCCGGTCTTTGCCCTGCTCGCCACCCTCGCGCTTTACCATTTGGTCGCACCGCTCGCCGGCCCCCGCTCGGCCACCGCCGCCGCCGTGCTGCTCAACCTCCTGCCGGCTTTCAACACCGCCGCGGTCAACCCGACCTGCGCGCTCCCGCTGACCCTTTGCGCCCTCGCCTTCGCGGCCTGCGCTTGGCGGGCCTTGGACACCGAGTCTCTCGCTTGGTGGTTCGCGACCGGACTCTGCGCCGCGGCCGGACTCCTCTTCGACTACCTCGCCTGGTTTTTCCTCCCCGCCCTCTTGGTCGTCATGCTGTCCTCGCACCGCTGGCGCGCGCGCGTGCGCGGACCCGGATTCTGGCTCGCCGCGTTCGCGCCGCTGGCCGTCTTCACCTCGCTGCTGGCTTGGAATGCGGCTCACAGCTGGGTCCACTTCATCGGCGGAACCTGGCAAACGGCGACCACCCTCCGCCTTTCCGCTCTGCCCTCCGCGTTGTCCGCCGCCTCCGCGGGCGCGTCGCCCTTGGTGCTGGTCGTCTTGGCTGCGGCGGTTTTTTTCGCGCTGCGCGAGGTGCGCACTTCCCGTCAGGCCAAATTCCTCGCCATCCCCGCCGTCCTCGCCGCACTCATTGCCCTCTATCTCGTGCTGCGGGGCGAACCGGCCTCGGCCGCCGGATTGACCGCCGCCGCCTTGGCCCTGCCCCTCCTTGCGCGCCTTCCTGCGCCGCCTTTGCTCTTCGCCGCGGTTTGGCTCAGTGCCGCGGTCTGGTCCGCCGTGACCCTCGCCTCCCAACGCCCGGCCGCTCCGTCCATCACCCCCGCGGTGGTGCGCGAAATCGATTCGCTGCGCACCGCGCAAACCGACGGCTCTGCCACGCCCGTCTTCCTCATCGCCCGCGATGCCGCCCTCGCCTCCGCGCTATCCCTGCATTTGCCCGACACCTCGTTTGTCGCACCCGGACACCCTCCGGTTTACGTGGTCGAATCGCCCCATGCCGACAGCCAATACGCGCTCTGGCCGCGCTATGACCAATTCGTCGCAGCGCCGGCGACGGCAACGGACGATGCCCCGGATCCTTTCACTGAGCAGGACGGCGCCAATCCCTTTGTCGGGCGGTCCGCTCTCTACATCACCCCACAAACGCCCGACGCCCTGCCGCAAGCCATCACCGCCGCCTTCGCCACCCACCGGTTGCTGGCCGAAATCACCACGCCCTCGGGGGAGATCCTGCGGGTTTACCTCTGCACGGAATACGAAACGTTGCCGCTTTGAGGCCGTGTCGATCCATGCCGGATTCGTCACATCGGCATCGTGCCGATGACCTCCTGTCCTCGCGGGCAAGAGACCCGTGCCACTTTTCCGCCACCGCGCGGCGCCGGATGGTGCTCCAGCCGCAGCCCGGACGGCTGTCGGGTCCTCAAGGCAGCATCTGGAATCCGGCCTGCCGGAAATGGCGATCCGTAGTCAGGGCCTCGCGCAACTTCTCCCGCTCCATCAAGGCGAAGCTGGTGCCGTCCGTGAAGGAAAACTCCTTGTCGTCATAGCGAAAGAACCACTGCCGGGCACTTTCACGAAGGTCGTGGTCGATATCCACCACGACCACCCGGCGACTCGATGAGATCCGCTGCCACCAGGCGCGCGCCGCGGCCACTCCCAGACGAAGTCGGAGCAAGGTCAAGTGTTTCGTCGATGATATAATCCGTGGTCAGCAAGACCGCACCGGCGCGCAACTGCTCATCGCGGCACGCCACGCACTTTCCATGGGACGGATCACTGCGGTCGGCGCAAGCCACCCAACCCGCCGTATCGACAAAAAGATTCCTCACGCCCCGTAGAGCAACCGGTCATGCTCCGCCGCGCGCAGGCCGTCCTGCGATGCGCCGACACCCGTCCACTTGTAAACAGGATCCTCGTCCACGGGCGGAGGCTCCGCCGACACCGCCCCGGGAGGCGCCAATTCGAAGGCCGGACGACACCGGTGGAGAACCAGGAAGCGCTGTCCGCGCCGCACGCTCTGCACGACACGGGGCATTTGCTCGCGCAATTGCCGGATATTGATGATTTCCATTGGGGCCCTCATGATCATCTGAAGATAAACATGACCTGCGGCCCGTCAAGCCACGCCCGGACCCAAGGGAGGTCTCAAAGCGTGACGCCGCGCCGGTGGGCATCTACTCTACCTCTCTCATGTCCAAACCCAAAGTCCTGGTCTCCGATCCCATCTCCCAAACCGGCGTCGATGCCCTCGCCGAGGGCGGACACCTCGACGTGACCTTCAAGCCGGGTCTCCCGCACGAAGAGCTGCTCAAGATCATCCCCGAGTATGCCGCGCTGGTCGTGCGCAGTCAGACCAAGGTCGGCGCGGATGTCATTGCCGCGGCAAAAAACCTCAAAGCAATCGGCCGGGCCGGTGTCGGGGTGGATAATGTCGATGTCGACGCCGCCACCCGGCGCGGCATCGTCGTGATGAACACCCCCGGCGGCAACACGGTGTCCACCGCCGAGCACGCCTTTTCCCTCCTCGTCTCGGTGGCCCGCAAAATCCCCCAGGCCGACGCCAGCGTGAAGTCGGGCCAATGGGATCGCAAAAGTTTCCAAGGCGTCGAACTCAATGGCAAAACCCTCGCCATTCTCGGCATGGGACGCATCGGCACGGAAGTGGCCAAGCGCGCCCTCGCCTTCGGCATGCGCGTCCTGGCCTACGATCCTTACCTTTCCGAGGCCCGGGCCAAAACCCTCCAAGTCGAACTGGTCGAAAATCTCGAAGACGCCCTCCCCCACGCGGATTTTGTCACCATGCACATGCCGCTGACCGACGAAACCAAGCACATGCTCGACACCGCCCGCCTGGCCAAGCTGAAAAAAGGCGCGCGCATCGTCAATTGCGCCCGCGGCGGTTTGATCGACGAACAAGCCCTCGCCGCCGCCCTCGCTTCGGGCCACGTGGCCGGCGCGGCCATCGACGTGTTCGAGCAGGAGCCGCCCGCTGCGGACAACCCCCTGCGCCAAGCCCCCAATGCAGTCTTCACCCCGCACCTCGGCGCCTCCACGGCCGAAGCGCAGGAAAGCGTCGGCATCGAAATCGCCCACGCCATCCGCGCCGCCCTCCTCGACGGCACGATCAACAATGCGGTCAACGCTCCGAGCGTCGACGCCAAGACCCTCGCCGTCCTCGGCCCCTACCTCCGCCTCGGCGAAAGCCTCGGACGCTTCCTCTCGCAGATCGCGCCCAAACGCTGCGGTGTTCTCCGCGTGATCTACAGCGGCAAAGCCCGCGACCTCGATACCACCCCGGTCACCCGCTCCGTGCTCAAAGGTTTCCTCACCCAGATCAGCGGCAGCGAGGTCAACGAAATCAACGCCCCCGGGCTCGCCCAGAACCTCGGACTCCAAGTCATCGAGTCGCGGGTCAGCGACAGTGCCGAATTCAGCGACCTGATCGAAGTCATCGCCGAGGATTCCGGCTCGAAGGCCTCAGTCGCGGGGACATTCTTCGGACCCAAACCGCGCGTCGTCGTGGTCAACGGACGCCACATCGAAGCCCAGCCCGAAGGCGTTCTCCTGCTCCTCGAAAACAAAGACCGCCCCGGCATCGTCGGCCACCTCGGCACGCTGCTCGGCAAGCACTGCGTCAACATCGCCAGCATGTCGCTCGGACGCGACCAAGCCGGCGGCATGGCCCTCACCGTGCTCAATCTCGACTCCGCGCCCGATGACCAAGTGATGGAGGAACTTCTCTCCGACCCGGATATCGTCAGCGCCCGCACCCTCCGGCTCTGACCCGGTCGCGCCCCGGCGCCACGATGCGCCTTTCCGCCGGTCCGTCCGGCCCTTACCCTCGGTCCCGACCATGGAAAACCTCGCCGAATACCTCAAGGTCTTCATCGCCGTCTTTGTCCTCGTCAATCCCCTCGAAGGCATCCCCATCTACCTCGCGCGGACCCAAGGGCTGACCAACACGCAGCGCCTGGCCATCGCCCGGACCACGTCCCTCGCCGTGGCCATCATCCTCTGGGTCGCCCTGGCCTTCGGGCATATCGTCCTGCAGCTGCTCGGCATCAGCGTCGGGGCTTTCACCCTGGCCGGCGGGATCATCATTTTCCTCATCGCGCTGAACATGGTCCTCGGTCCCACCGGCGGCGACCTTGGCGGCGGGGGTCCGGCCGATGGCAGCTTCGCCATCGTTCCGCTCGCCATCCCGCTCCTGGCCGGACCCGGCCCGATCAGCAGCGTGATCGTTTACGCCAGCAAAGGGATCACCGGGCAAGGCGCCTCGGTAAGCGATGATCTCGTCCTGGCCGGCATCATCCTCGTGGTCGCCCTCGCCACTTTTCTCTCTCTCGCCGTGGCCGACCCGGCCCGCCGCCTGCTCGGCGATACCGGGATCAATGTCTTCACCCGCATCGCGGGGATTCTTGTCGCGGCCATCGCGGTCGGACTCGTCCATGAAGGACTCGGCATGCTCTATCCGCAGTTGGCGGGTGCGGGAAATTGACCGAACACCGGGCCGGCCTCAAGCCGGTTGCAGCGATTCGTCCTCGCGCGCTTCGACCGGTGCGTAAGGAAGGTCGTCCGCCTTGGCCGCGGGAACGGTTACCGGGACTTTTTGCTCCTGCACCACGACCGGTTCCTTGGCCCAGACTTGCTGGCGGGGACGGCCATCGTCGTTCGCCCGGCGGCGATACGCTTCGAAGCGCACGCGCCCGGGCGGACGCAGACCGACGATCGACTTGAAATCTTTGATCACCCGGCGGCGGTCCGGCCACAAAAACATGATGACCAACAGCGCGGCCAAGGACACCACGGTCGTGGTCTCGGGCAATGCCGTGATGGAGAACGTGAAGCCGAGCCATTCGTTGTCCAAGGCCCGGGAAACACTCTCGTAAAGAAAAGAACCACCCTCTTGGGCCGCCGTGCCGAAGTCCCGCAGGGACTTGGAGGTCACCCGCAGCGGGCCGAAGACCTCGGCAACACTGCCGCCGCGCAACACCGTGCCGCCCGACAGGCTGAGAGTCGCGCCAGGGCCTCCCAG
>JBBECM010000021.1:0-1279 GCA_040881855.1 Chthoniobacterales bacterium
CAGCGGAAATGTCACCATCGCCAGCGGCGCAAACCTCGATTTCGGCACCGGTGCCGGCCAGACCAACATCGTGGCCAACAACATTTCCGGTGACGGGCAAATCATCCAAAGCACGGCCGGCACGGACACGCGCATCACCGGTAACGTGACCTCGACCGGCGGCTTGACGATTGAAAGCGGCACCGTCCGCATCGGCGACGGCGGCACGACCGGCTCCTACACGGGTAACACCACAGTGAACGCCACCGCCGCCTTAGCCTTCGCCCGCAGTAATGCCTACACCCACGGCGGGACGATCTCCGGCGCGGGCGGGGTGAGCAAAGTCAATGCTGGCGTTGTGACCCTCACGGGCAACAACAGCTACAGCGGCAACACGTCCCTGTTTGACGGAGCGCTCGTGGCCGACCACGCCAACGCGCTGGGCACGGGCACTATTTCCTTCAGTAGTGGGGGCGGCAACAATGGCACGATCCGCTACACGGCGGCCTCGGCGGGCACCGACTGGGCCTCGCGCATCCAGAGCAGCTCCGGCGCCATCCGCCTGGATACCACCGGCAACAACGTGAATTTGGCTGGAATCATCGACGACAGCAACGTCGGCGGCTTGGTCAAAAGCGGAACCGGCACTCTGACCCTCGGCGGGGCGAACAACTACGGTGGCGCCACCACGGTCGGCGCCGGCACTCTGCTCATCAACGGCGACCAGTCGGGTGCGACCGGTATACTTGCCGTGGCGGCCAACGCGACCTTGGGCGGCTCCGGCACCATCGGCGGCGCCACGACGATCAGCGGCATTCTCGCGCCCGGCAACAGCATCGGCACGCTCACCACCGTCGGGGATGTGACTTGGAATGCCAGCGTCGGGAACAACTGGGTTTTCGAATTGGGTGCGGCCGGCCTGAGTCTTGCGACTCCGGGAACTTCAGACTTCTTGTCTGTTGGCGGGGACTTTCTCCGCGGCACTGGCTCAGCCTGGACCTTCGACTTCGCCGGCGGAGGAGATCTCGGTTGGTATAAGTTGGTCGAATGGTCGGGCACCTCGGATTTCGAGCTCTTGAACTTCAGCGGCGTCAATCTGGGCGGCGGCTTCGACAGCGATTTCGCCATCCAAGACGACGCCCTCTACGTCAACGTCGTCCCCGAGCCGTCGACCTACGCGCTGCTCGCACTCGCCGCAGCGGGTCTCGGTGCCCACGTTGTCCGCCGCCGGCGCAGTCGCTGAGCGCGGCCCCCGTGCCTGTTGTATCATTTTCTACCCGGGTCTCGAGCGCGTGGCGTT
>JBBECM010000022.1:0-1258 GCA_040881855.1 Chthoniobacterales bacterium
GCAAGCGAGCTTGCCTCGCCGCCATCCACCGCGGCCCTTGTCCTGCTGACGCAGGACTGGCCTCCGGTCGGAAAAAGCGGAGCGCGGCGACAAGGTCGACGCGGGGAGGGGAGTCTGCGAGGGCGGACACAAGCTTGTTTGCGGAAGCCGCCGCGGGCTCTCCGCCGGTCCCGCGGTTCGCGGGACTACGCTCCGCGTTCTGTTTCCCCTGATTGTTGACTCCTTCGCCCCGCTCATGTCGCCCTGCGGGTGGCCTTCGGCCATCTATCCCGAGCGCCCTTGCGCTCCGGTATTCGTGTCCTTTCGTGTGGTTCGTGGTTAAGCTTTCTTTGCTTTGCTTCTCGGCCGCGCTTGGCGCGGGCCGATGACATCAACTTTTCGGGAAAAACTTTGCGCGGGGAAGATGCTCGAAGTGTTTGTCCTGAGTCCAAAGCTCTGCGTCGGAAACTTGGGCCACCGCGTAGACCAACGCATCAGCCATGGCCAGTTTGTGAGCGTGAGCTAGCTCCGAAGCGGTGTCTGCCACCACGTCGTCGACGGGAACCTGCTCGAACTTGGCCAGAGCGGTCAGCGCCAGTTCACGGCCTGCTGACCCCTTGTGCACAAACGTGTAGCGGCCGACTTCGTAACGGACGATGGATGGAACGATGAGCCGATCGGCCCGGAGCGCTGGCTGGAAAAGAACGGCGCGATCTGTTCCGGCTAAAAGCTCAATCCAACCGGAACTGCCCAAGGCGACATTCAAGGCAAAGTCCGCCGCGCCCCTCCCCAACTTGAAGTCACAGATTGTGATTTCAAGTCCGCCGCCTCTTTGGCGGTGAGCTGGAACATGAAGTCGGAGGGAAATCTCGCCGCGTTGCGCTTGACCGCTTGGTTCAAAGCTCTGGTCTCGACACCGTAGATTTCCGCGAGATCCGCTGAAAGCATGACTCTTTCACCGCCGATAAAATGAATACGGTTTTGAACGGCTTTCAGGGCAGGCTGCACGGTGTTGCCCTAGCAGGGGCGTCAGATGCCGGCAAGCGGCGCGAGCGAAACCAAACGGACAATCTTGGCCACGGATAGACGCGGATTAAGCCCGGTTGCGCTGACACATATCGCTTACGCGAAGTGGCGTGTGACTTGTGACGAGTGACGAGTCACGAACTGAACACTGCAGACTGAACACTGCAAACTCCGCGCTTGGCGCGGCTGACCCGCAAACGCGCTGGGTTCGTTTCCCGACCACAAAACTGACTAAATCTCGGTTTCGACAAGA
>JBBECM010000023.1:0-7072 GCA_040881855.1 Chthoniobacterales bacterium
TATTTCATGGAGAAAATGATCCGCGCCACCCCGCGGCCGTGGCGCCATTTTTTCTTCGGCGGAACCGAGGACACGCTCTCCGCCCTGACGGCGCATCTGCGCACGATCCAACCGGAGATCGAGATTGCCGGGACACTTTCCCCGCCCTTCCGCCAATGGACCGGGGCGGACGAAGCGGAATTCGCCCGCGTCATCGCCGACTCGCGGGCGGACTTCATCTGGGTCGCGCTCGGCGGCGAGCGGCAGGAGCGGTGGATCATCGACAATCTGCAGCGCCATGCGCGCGGCGTTTTCTTCGCCGTCGGGGATGCTTTTGTCTTGCTGGCCGGACAACGTGCTTTCGCCCCCGCATGGATGCAGCGCCTCGGAATCACGTGGGCTTACCGCCTCTGGCAGGAGCCCCAACGTCTGTGGCGCCGCTACACGCAATTCAACTCGCTTTTCGTCTATTACACGCTGCGCGACGCCTTGTTCGGGACGCCGGACGGACACCGTGCCGCCCCGCCGTTGCCGAGCATCGCGTTCCTCGGGTCCCGCGGCGTGCCGGCGCGCTACTCCGGCTTCGAGGTCGTGGTCGAGGAATTGGGCAAACGGCTCGCCGCCCGCGGGCACAAAGTCACCGTCTACAACCGCCTCCCCCACTTCGGTCCGCCGCAGCCGGTCTGGGAAGGCATGCGCATCATCGGGCTGCCCACCATTCCGACCAAAAGCCTCGACACCATCGTCCATACCACGCTGTCCATGCTCGATGCCATAAGGCGTCGCTATGACATCATTTACCTCTGCGGGGTGGGCAATGCCATCCTCGGACGCCTCGCCCGGGCGGCCGGCATGAAGGTCATCATCAATGTCGACGGCGCCGATTTCAGCCGCCGGAAGTGGCGCGGTTTCGCCCGTTCGTGGCTCAAACGCAGCGAGCGCTGGGCGACCAAGTCGGCCGATTGCATCATCGCCGACAACACCACGATCGTCGACCGCTACGAGCGCGAATACGGCGTGCGGCCCGAGCATCTGTCCTACGGACTGACCGTGCGCGACGAACCGGTCCGGGGCGGTGAACTGGAACGTTGGGGCCTGCAGCCGGACGGCTATTTCCTCTACGTCGCCCGCCTGACCCCGGAGAACGAAGCCGAACTCCTCCTCCGGGCGCACCGTGCGGCGCGCGAGCCTTTGCCCTTGGTGCTGGTCGGCGCCGATCCTTACGAGCACGCCTACCGGCGGCGGTTGGAGAAACTGGCCGGAGGGCGGGTCATTTTCACCGGTCTGCGTTTCGGCGACGCTTATGTCGAACTCAGCCAGAACGCCCGGGCTTTCATCATGCCCGCCACGATCGAAGCCACCCGTCTTGTCTTGCTCGACCAGTTGGGGATGGGCAAGGCGATCATTTACCACGATTGCGCGGCCACCCGCGAGGTGCTCGGCGATGCCGGCATCCCGTTCGGTCCGGAGGACCCTGTCGCCTCGCTCGCCGCGAAGCTGGACCGGGCCAAGGAACATCCGGAGGAATGCGCGGCCGCGGCGCAGCGGGCCCGGCAACGCGCCGAGCACTTCCGCTGGGAGAACGTGCTCGACCGCTACGAAAGCATCTTCCGCCGGATCCTCCAGCCGGCCGCCCGATGAAACTCTCGGTCATCACCCCGTCGCTCCGGCAGGCGCGCTATCTCGACGAGTGCCTTGCTTCGGTCCGCACCGCCGCCGCACAGGCGGTGCCCCACGAGGTCGAACACATCGTGATCGACGGCGGATCGGATGACGGCACCGTCGACTTGCTGCGGGCCCGGGCGGACATCCGTTGGGTCTCGGAGAAGGACACCGGACAATCCAACGCGATCAACAAAGGCCTGTCCATGGCCAGCGGGGAGATCCTCGCTTACCTGTGCGCCGACGACCTTTACGAACCCGGGGCCGTGCGGTCGGTCATGCAGACCTTCACCCAGGATCCGGAAGCCGACGTGATCTACGGCGATTTCTATTTCCTCGAGGGCGATTCCGGGCGCAAACGCCGCAAATCGGCCGCGTCTTTCCGTCCGAACCGCCTGCGCCACGGCAACCCGCTGGGCCAGCCCGCCGTTTGGTGGAGGCGGCGGGTTTATGACAAATTCGGCGGCTTCGACCAATCGCTCCATTTCTGCATGGACCATGAATACTGGCTGCGGCTCGGGACCGGTGTGCATTGGCGTTACCTGCCCGAACCGTTGGCCGTCTCCCGCCTGCACGCCGATGCCAAAACGAGCCGTCAACTCCCCGCCATGTGGCGCGAGACGGCCCGCATGCTCACGCGTGACGGATGGCGCGCCAAACCGTGGTGGAATGCCTTCGCCATGGCCGCGTGGGGGCGTCACTACTACCTGCTCAAGCGGCGCTGGTTTTCCCGATGAAGCCGCGCCTCCTCGTGGTCGAACTCCACCACCTCGGCGACGCGGTGATGAGCCTGCCCTTTGTACGGGGAGCGCAGGCCGCATTCGATGTCCACCTTTTGTGCCGCCCGGCGTCCCGCGCGGTCTACCAACTGCTGGCCGAACCGCCGGTCCTCCACACGTGGGAACCACCCTGGAGTGATGAACGTCCCTGCGGCGGGCGCGCCGCCCTCGCTGCGGCGCGCGACGAGGGCCTCGTTCTGGGCCCGCTCGGGTTCGCCGCCGCGGTCTGCGCGTGGGCCGACCCCCGCGCGGCCATCCTTATGGATGCGACGCGCGCCGGGCGCCGCGTTGGTTTTCCCATGACGCGCGGCAACTACTACGCCGCGGATCTGCCCTGGCGAAGGAACCGGCGGCGGCTCGGACGCATCCTTGAATGGCTTTGGCGGACAACCCATCCCGGACGCCCCCTCCTCACCCTCGAACTTCATCGCGAGTCCCCGCGGCAGTCCCACCTCCGTTGCTGGGAGCAGATCGCCGCGGCGCTCGAGGTGGCCTGTGATTATTCCGTGCCATGGATACAGGCCCCCGACAAAGCGCCACGCGGTGACCGGCCGGTCCTCGCCGTCCACGCGCAGGCACGCGTGCCGAGCAAGCAGTGGCCGGTCGCCCGCTGGCGCGAATTGCTGGCTTCACCGTCCGTGGCGGACCGTTTCGCCGTTCTGGAAATTCTTCCGGCCGGGGCGGACGCGGTGACCCCCGATGGCGCCCGACGCCGCCCCACTCCTGATCTTGCCTCGTTGGTCGCCGCCCTGCAGGGGGCCGATGCGGTGTTGGGCCATGATTCCCTCCCCGCGCACCTTGCCGCCGCACTCGGTAAACCGGTCGTCACGATCTTCGGCTCGGGGGAACCGGATTGGTTTGCGCCGTGGAACAACCGCGGACACGTCGTGCAGCGCCGGGTCTGTCCCTTGCATCCTTGCATCGACCGTTGCGGGATGGATAGCTATCTGTGCCTCGACTCGGTCACGCTCGACGATGTGCTCGAGCGGCTCGGAAAATTGGAATTCAGCCCATGAAAATTCTCCTCCTCGGGGCCGGCGGTCTGCTCGGACGTTACTTGGCGCGGGAGTTGGCGGACCACGAGCTGACCGCATTGACCCGCGATGAGGCCGACATCACCCGCGGCGACCGGCTCGATGAATTGTTCGCTCCGCGCTGGGCTGCGGTGATCAATGCCGCCGCCATCTGCGATTTCGACGCCTGCGAGAAAGATCCGGAAGGCACCCGACGCGTGAATCGCGATGCGCCGCTCGAGCTGGCGCGACGCTGCGGTGCGCAGGGGGCCTTGTTCGTGCAATACACTTCGGACTACGTTTTCGCGGGCGACGGGGGGCGTTTGTATACCGAGGCGGACGCGCCACGCCCGCTTTCGGTCTACGGGCGGCACAAGGCGGATTTGGAAAAGCTCGTCCCGGAAGTCTGCCCGCACAGCCTTCTCCTGCGGGTCTCCTGGGTTTACGGGCTCGGCGGCAAGACGTTCATGAGCCGCCTGCCCGATTTGCTCTCCGCCCCGGGCGTCCTGCAGACCGCCGCCGGGAAGAAAGGCTGCTGCCTGTATGCCGCGGACGGTGCCCTCTGGACCCGCCGGCTGGTCGAAGCGGGAAGCACCGGGTTGTTCAACCTGGTCAATTCCGGCGAAACCTCGTGGGAGGAGTTCGCCCGCGCCACTTGGGAAGAAATGGTTTCGCGCGGTCCGGCGCCGGGCTGCACGGGTCTCGAAGAAGTGCCTTACGCCCGGTTCGGGCCCGATTGGACCAAGCGCCCGCCCCGTTCCGGACTCGATCCGGGCCGGCTCGCGGCGCTTTTCCCGCCGGGTCCCCGGCCCTGGCGCGAGGCGCTCGGGGCCTACCTCGGGGAGTGGAAATCGGTTGCCGCCCCGCGGACGGTGTGAAAGCTTCGTGCTCTCCATGAACTCCACGACCGCGGTCCCCGATTGGCGCGCCTCGCTCATCGCACCCAATATCGTCGCGGCCCTCGCCGTGGCGGGCGTGTTCTACGCACTCTTCGGCTGGTTCCCGTATGCCTCCGGCTACGGTGCCACGCGGACCAGTATGTTCGAGTTTATGGGTTGGATCTGGACAAACAACCCCGAATGGGAGCACTGCTGGCTCGTGCCCCTCGCGGTGGCCGGACTCGTCTTTTACCGGCGCAAGTCACTCGCCGCCATTCCGGTCAAGGGCTCATGGCTCGGCCTCGCCGCCCTGCTCGGATCTCTCTTCGTTTACTGGGTCGGTTACCTCGCCGACAACGTCTACATCGGCTACGCCGCGTTCCTCGGCTTCGTCGGGTCGTCCGTCCTCTGGTTCCTCGGCTGGCGCTGGCTCCTCGCCCTCGCCTTCCCCATCGCTTTTCTCGCCTTCATGTTCCCGCTGCCGTTCATGGACAACTTCCTCGCTTTCCCGCTGCGGATTTTGATGTCCAAGTTGAGCGTCGGATTCCTCAACCTCTTCGGGCTCTCCTGCCTGCAGCAGGGCACGGCCATCGTCTCGGCTCCCGACTTCGTCGCGGGTCTCGCGGCCGGTGAACGCTTCGCCGTCGACGTGGCCGACCCGTGCAGCGGCATCCGTTCGCTTTTTGCCCTCATGATGGTCAGCGCCCTCTACGGTTACCTCGCCATGGACAAACCCTGGCAAAAATGGGTCGTCTTCCTCTCGTCCATCCCGCTCGCCGTGGCCGGCAATTTCGCGCGCATCATCATGCTCACCCTCGGCACGATTGCCCTCGGACCGGAGGTGGCCATCGGCTCGCTCGAAGAACCCACCACCTTCCATATGCTCTCCGGATTCCTCGTCTTCGGTGTCGCCCTCGGCGGCATGCTCGGCGTCGGATGGCTCTTGCAACGTTTCACGCCCCGCGCGACCGAGCCATGAAATCCCCTTTCCAGATTCCCTGGTGGCGCACCGCGGCGATCATCCTGCTGCCGGCCCTGACTATCTGGCTGTGCCGCGAGAGCGCGCCGCCGAACATCGCGCCCGAAGCCGGTGTGGTCATGGATCTGCCCACGCTGGTCGGCGAATACTGGGGCACAAGCGAACCCGTTTCCCCGAGCGAACTCGCCCTCCTGCCGGCCGACACCGAATTCGAGAAAAAAATTTACCAGGACCTCACCGGCAATTCGCTCACCGCGCAGGTCGTCTTGAGCGGGGGCGAAAAACGCAGCATCCACCGGCCCGAGGTCTGCCTGCCCGGACAAGGCTGGTCGATCCAATCCGGCGAAGTCGTCCCCATCACCCTGGCCAATGGACGCACGCTCGACGTGATGAAACTCGCCCTCAGCCGCGAGATCGAAACCGCACCCGGAGAGCGCAAAAATTTGAAGAGTTATTTCCTCTATTGGTTCGTCGGCAAGGACACCACCACGCCCTACCACTGGGTGCGGTTGGCCAAAACCAACTGGGACATGGTGACGAAAAAACTCCAGCACCGCTGGGCCTACGTCATTGTCAGTGCGCCGGTCCTCGAAGGATTCAAACCCGGCGCCAAGACCGACCAGCAAACCATCGACATGCTCAAAGACTTCATCCGCCAATCGGTGCCGGAGTTCCAACTGTCCGAGATGCCGCAGGACGAGCGCCCGCCGTCGTAGTCCTCGCCGCGCGCACGCCTTCCACCCGCAGCACGCACCCACGGCTGCCTCCCAGCACCCCGACGCGTCCCGTCACCTCGACGACCGGCCATCGTGCCAGCACCCCGCCGCACCGCCGGTAAACGCCGGCGAAAATTTCGCACTCGAGGATATCCGTGCGGTCGCAAAGGCTGATGAATTTCATGGCACGTCCGTCCGACTGATGATGCAAACGCTGCGCCACGACCAACCCGCAGGTTGTCACCCGCTGTCCCGCGTGATTCCTCACCTCCCCGACCGGACAATAAGTCTCCCACGCCACCTCCGGAAAAAGTTCCACCGGATGTCCGCCCGCCGGAAACCCGAGCAACTCCATCTCATCCCGCAACTTTTGCAACCGATCAGGTTCCGTGCGCATCACCGGCGGCGCTGCTTTCTTCGCTTCAAGCAAAAGCCCCTGACCCGCCGGCCACGGCGCCATGCCACGCAATTCCCAAAACTGCGCGGTGCGCGAAGCCCCGAATCCATCGAAGGCCCCCGCCCGCAACAACGCCACCCCCTCCTCACCCTGTGGCCGGCCCCGCCGCCAGAAATCCGCCAGCGATGCAAACGGCCGCCCCTCTTCGATCCGTCCCAGCAATCCCTCCGACAACCCTTTGATCATACTCAAAGGCACATGGATCATCTGTAAAGTGGCATCGGCATCCTGCCGATGTCCGCCCGTCATCATCGGCAGAATGCCGATGCCACCTTGCGCAGACTTCCGCCCAGGGGGCACGGGCGTCCCGCCCGTCACCACCCCTGCACCACGGGCGTCCCGCCCGTGCAATCTCCCCTCCGTGCCCTCTGCGCCCTCTGCGGTTTTCCTCTTCCCCGCCGCAAAACGCCGCACCTCCCCATTTACCTCCACCCCTCCAAACAAAATCCCCAACCGCCGCGCCTCGATCGTGTAAAACAACCGCGAATAAAACCCCTTCCCGTGGGTCAGCACGGACGCCAAAAACTCCGCCGGCCAATACCGTTTCAGCTGCGCCGCCTCGTAAGCCTCCAACCCGTAAGCCGTCGAATGCGCGCGGCAAAACGCATA
>JBBECM010000024.1:0-6947 GCA_040881855.1 Chthoniobacterales bacterium
GTTTCGAAGCCCCAGAAATGCGTGCCGGTGCGGCCGAAGCCGGTCTGGACTTCGTCCGCGATGCACACGCCGCCCGCGGCACGAACGTAGCCGTAAACGTGCTCGAGGTAGCCCGGAGGAAATTCGACGAAGCCACCGACGCCTTGGATGGATTCCGCGATGAATCCGGCAATTTTGCCCGGCGTGGCGTATTCGATGAGTTCTTTGACGTCATTGGCGTATTTCGCACCCGCGTCGGGGTCGTCGTAGCCGAAGGTGCCGCGGTAGCAATAAGGGGCGAGCGCATGGTGGAAACCGAAGCCGTGCGGCACATTGTATTTCCACGTGCTGTGCGCGGTGATGCCCATGGTCGACTGGTTGCCGCCGTGGTAGGCGTTGCGCAGGGCGATGATGTCGTAGTTGCCGGTGTGGGCGCGCGCCATCATCAGAGCGAGGTCGTTGGCCTCGGACCCCGAATTGACGAAGTAGCAGGCTTTGAGGTTACCCGGCATTTTCGAGGCGAGCTTTGCGGCGTATTCGGCCACGTTCGGATGAAGATAAATCGTGGTCGAGTGCTGGTAGAGTTCGCTCTGTTTATTCCCGGCCGCGATGACGTGCGGGTGGCAGTGACCGACGCTGACCGTGACGATCCCACCGAGGCCGTCGAGGTAGCGTTTACCCTTCTCGTCCCACACGTATTGCCTGCGGCCTTCCACCACCATGAGGGGCTTTTTGTAGTAGAGGAAGATCCCGGGGTTCATGAACTGCTTGCGCAGGGCGAGAACTTCCTCGGGAGACGGACCAGTGTAAGGCTGGGGTTGGTGATCGGTCGGGGGCAGCGCTGGTGTTTTCATCGGTTTGGGAAGAGGGGTCGAACAAGAGTATACAGAAGAAAGCCGAGAGCAAACCCGACAAACCACGCGTAGTGATAGCTGGCCACGAGCCAGGCAGGGAAGGCATCGGCCGGCAGCACCTTGATCGTGACGAGAAAACCGGGGAGATTCGGCAAAACCGCGGCGATCAAGACGCCGAAGCCGACAAGGCTGAATCCGCCACTGTAACGGTAGATCCCGTGGCGCTGGTAAAGTTGGAGGGCATCGAGTTTTTTGCGCCGCCAGACGAAGTAATCGGCGATCATGATGCCGGCGATCGGTCCGAGCAGGGCGCTGTAACCGATGAGCCAAGTGAAGATGTAGCCGCTCGGATCCTGGTAAAGCTTCCACGGCATCATGAGGATCCCGAGGATGGCGGTGATCAGTCCGCCGGTGCGAAAGCTAATCCGTTGCGGGGCGAGGTTGGAAAAGTCATTGGCCGGCGACACCACGTTGGCCGCGATGTTGGTCGAGAGAGTGGCCACGGCAAGGGTGACGAGCGCCAAGGCCGAGACCCACGGGTTGCCGAATTTGGCGATGACCTGCACCGGATCCCAGATGGCCGAGCCGAAAATGATGATCGTCGCACTGGTCACGAGGATGCCGATGAAGGCGTAAAATGTCATCGTGGCGGGCAGGCCGAGGGCTTGTCCCACGACCTGATCGCGCTGCGAGCGGGCGTAGCGCGAAAAGTCGGGGATGTTGAGCGAAAGCGTGGCCCAGTAGCCGACCATGGCGGTGAGTCCGACGCCGAAGACCGGCCAGAACGCTGCCGCGGTGTCGAGTTTGGCGGGCTGGGTGAAGATCGGACCGAAGCCGTCTGCTGCGTCCCAGGCCCACCAGACAAGCGCCACGCCGACGAGGAGCAGGAACGGCGCACTGAGGGTTTCCATCCACTTGATCGACTCCATACCCCGGACGATGAAGTAGACGTTGATCGCCCAAAAAATCATGAAGCAGAGGAATTCTCCGGATGAAATCCCGAGAATCGGCAAGGGTTGCCGGGCTGCGGGGTCGAAGCCGAAGACGACGGCGCCCGTGGCGTAGATCGCGGCTCCGCCGACCCATGTCTGGATACCGAACCATCCGCAGGCGACCAACCCGCGCATCAGCGCCGGGATGTTCGAACCAAACGTGCCGAACGACGCTCGGAGCAGCACGGGGAACGGGATCCCGTAGGCCGTACCCGGGTGCGCGTTGAGCGTCATGGGCACCAAGACGATGAGATTGCCGAGAAGGACGGTGAGCGTGGCCTGCCACCAATTCATGCCTTGCTCGATCAGACTACTGGCCAGTGTGTAGGTCGTGATGCACACGGCCATGCCGATCCAGAGAGCGGCCACGTTCCAAGTGGTCCAGGTGCGGCGGTCCTGAGGAACGGGGGCAAGGTCCGCATTCCAGAGGCGCGGGTCGTGCTGGTCGGGTGCGGGATGCATGATAGTTCCGGCGGTCATAAACCGCCGCTACGAACGGAGCAAGCGTGCGAGATCAGAAATGGGAGGGCTTTCGCTGAAGGAATCGTCCGCGGCCGACCGTGCCAACGAATTTTCCATCGCGGACGGCGACTTCGCCGCGGACCGTGACGCTCGATGGTCGGCCTTCCATTTCCCAGCCTTCGAAAGCGTTGTAGTCGACGTTTTGGGTCTGGGTCTTGACCGAAAGCTTGCCGCGGTAGGATGGATCGTAGACCACGAGGTCGGCGTCGGCGCCGGGTTGGATGACGCCTTTGCGGGGGTAGAGGTCGAAGATTTTCGCGGCGTTGGTGCTGGCCACCGCGACAAGCTGCTGAAGGGTGAGGCGGCCCTTTTTCACGCCATGAGTGTAGAGCAGATTGATGCGGTCCTCGATAGACGGAATTCCGTTGGGGATCTTAGTGAAGTCATCTTTGCCCATCGGCTTCTGGTCTTTGAAATCGAACGGGGCGTGGTCGGTGCCGACGGTGTTGACCAGCCCGCTGGCCAAGCCATCCCAGAGGATTTGCTGGTTCGAGCTGTCCCGCAGGGGCGGGGACATGACGAACTTGGCACCTTCGAAGTCGGGCTTCTCGGCGTAGGTTTTATCGAGGACGAGATATTGGATGAGGGTTTCGACGGACACATTCACTCCGCGCTCGCGGGCTTCGATCGCTTCGCGGAGTGCCTCGACGCAGCTCAAATGGACGATGTAGGTGTGCGCGCCGGTCATGGCGGCGAAGGACATCAAGTGGTGCACGCCTTCGGCTTCGACACGGGGCGGGCGGCTGTCGTGGTGGGCGTCCGGCCCGCGGCGTCCGGCAGCGAGGAGTTCTTTTTGCAACTGGGCGACGAGTGTTTCGTTTTCGCAGTGGGCGGTGACGATGACGCCGAGTTCTTTGGCCAGTTTCAGTGTCTCCCAAAGCTCTGTGTCGTCGATCCCGAAGGCTCCCTTGTAAGCGAGGAAGATTTTGAAACTGCCGACGCCGGCTTTGACAATGCCGCGCAGTTGCTCGGCCGAATCCGCGTCGAAGCGGGTCACGCCCATGTGGAACGTGTAATCGCAGCAGGCTTTGCCTTCGGCCTGCGCTTGCCAGGTGGCGAAGCCATCCGCAGGGGACATGTCGCGCGAGGGGCAGACCATTTCGAAAATGGTCGTGGTGCCGCCGACCAGCGCGGCTTTGGTCCCCGTCTCGTAGTTGTCCTTCGAATATGTGCCCATGAACGGGAGGTAAATGTGGGTGTGCGGGTCGATGAAACCGGGGAAAACGTGTTTGCCAGTGGCGTCGATGACCTCGGCGCCGGCGGGTGCGGTGATGTTCTTGTCGATGCGCGTGATCGTTTCGCCCTCGCAGAGAATGTCCGCGGTGTAACGAGTGTCCGCATTTACGATGTCGGCATTTTTAATAAGAAGTGACATGGTTGGGATAGTTTACAGTTTACCGTATTCAGGGGGAGAAGTTTCGGGGCGATTGATTCGGGAGCAGAGACAATCTATGATGCCCCTTAATGAGCACGGTGCAGGAATTCGAACAAGCAGCCGAGCGCTTGTCGCGTGCGGATCTGATCCACCTTCGGGCTTGGCTCGATGACAAGATCGAGGATGATCTTGTCGTCCGGGATGAGGTGATTGATGCCATTGCGCAGGCTCGCGGTGAAATTGCGGCGGGAGACTCCACAGTTCGCAAGCCGGACGCGGTATAAATTTGGGCATGCCTGCGGCCACCCAAATTTGGTCGCACACATTCAACAAGGCGTATGATGCATTGCCGGTCGGAGTGCGGGTGCGTGTCGGTGAAGCGATTGACTCCTTGGGGCGCGAACTTGCTGCCGTGCCGCACCACCGACTGAAGGGCACAGATGCGTTCCGGCTTCGCGTGGGGGACTATCGTGTGGTCTACGACTTCGACTTGAAGCAGCAGCGGGTGGACCTGCTTTTCGTCGGACATCGCCGGGATATTTACAAGGTGCTTTGAGCCACGATCACGTGTCGCTCCAAATGGAACCTTCGCCGTAGCTGAACCAGCGCGTGGTGGTGACTTTTTGCTGGGTGTAGAAGGCGACGCTTTCGCGGCCTTGAATGTGGAGGTCGCCGAAGAAGGATTGGTGCCATCCGCTGAAGGGGAAGAAGGCCATGGGGGCGGGGACGCCGATGTTCACTCCGACCATTCCCGCCTGGATGCGGTGACGGAATTCGCGGGCGGCCTTGCCGCTGCGGGTGAAAATGGCGGCACCGTTGCCGTAGGGCGAGCGGTTGGCCAGGTTGATGGCGGAGTCGAGGTCTTCCATCCGGACGACGTTGAGCACGGGTCCGAAGACCTCCTCCTTCATGGTGATCATGTCGGGGAGCACGTGATCGAGCACAGTGGGGCCGACGTAGAAACCTTTGGGGGCGGATTCGACTTTGGTCGTGCGTCCGTCGGTGAGCGGCTTGGCCCCTTGGTCTGCTGCTTGGGTGATGAGGTTGCAGACGCGGTCGGCGTGTTCGCGGGTGATGACTGCGCCCATCTGGGCTTGCGGATCGCGGTCGGTCGGACCAACGCGAATTTTCGAGACGACGTCGACCAGCGCGGGCAAGACGGTATGGGCGGCGTCACCGATGGCCACGGCGGTGGAACTGGCCATGCAACGTTCGCCGGCGCAGCCGAAGGCCGACTCGACAAGGCCGGTGGCTGAGTTGGTGACGTCCGCATCGGGCATGATGAGAACGAAATTTTTCGCACCGCCGGCGGCTTGGACGCGTTTGCCGTGCGCGGTGCCGGTCTCGTAGATGTATTTGGCGATCGGCGTCGAGCCGACGAAGGACACGGCTTTGATCAGCGGGTGTTTGAGGATGGCGTCGACGGCTTCGCGTCCGCCGTGGACAAGATTGAGCACGCCCGGGGGAAGTCCGGCTTTTTCCGCGAGCTGTGCGATGCGGATCGAGGTGAGCGGGACTTTTTCGCTCGGTTTGAGGATGAAGGTATTTCCGCAGGCAATGGCCATGGGCCACATCCAGAGCGGGACCATGGCGGGGAAGTTGAACGGGGTGATACCGGCGGCGACGCCGAGCGGTTGCCGGATGGAATCGCAATCGATGCCGCGGGCCACGTTCTCGAGCGACTCGCCCATGAGGAGCGAAGGCGCACCGCAGGCGAACTCGATGTTTTCCAGTCCGCGACGGACATCACCGCGGGCTTCGGCCAGGGTCTTGCCGTGCTCGCGGGTCACGCCTTGGGCCAGTTCCTCGAAGTGTTCCTCGAGCAGAACTTTCAACTTCATCAAAATGCGGGCGCGCTCGACCGGCGGGGTTTCCATCCACTTGGGGAAGGCGTCCGCGGCGGCTCGGACGGCTTGGTCGACGACATCGGCGCCGCAGAGCGGTGTTTCGGCGATGACTTCGCCGATGGAGGGATTGTGGACGGGTGTGGTGGCGAGGCCGGTGACGGTCGTCCACTCGCCGCCGATGAACAGCGGGACGGGGAGGATTTTGCTCATGGGAAATTACTGCGCGTGCGGAAAAGCACTAAGCCTTTGGCTTGCCGGAGCAAAGGGAAAAGCATCACGGAGGGTGGCTGGCCCGCATGGACTCGAACCATGAATAACGGCTCCAAAGGCCGCTGTGTTACCATTACACCACGGGCCAGTAATGGACTGCTAACATGGCTGATCGAAGTGACCGTGGCAAGTTTGATGTGTGACGCGGGTCGGTCTCAGTAGGAGACAACTTGCAACCCGGTGACGCGGGAGAATTCCTTCATGTTGTCGGTCACGACCGCCATTTTGTGGCGCAGGGCGGTGGCGGCGATCCAGAGGTCGTTGGTGCCGATGAGGGTGCCCGCAGAGGACAAATCGCGGTAGATACGACCGTAAAGAAAGGAGATTTCGCGGTTCCACATGAGCAAGGCGTAGGGTCGCAGGAGTCGCTCCCAAGATTCACGGGCGGCAGCGGAGGTGCCGCAGGCCAGTTCGCCGGCGACGGTGAAGGTGATGAAGAACTCCTCCTCCGGGTGAGAGGAGAGAAAATCATGTGCGCGGCCATCGGGTCGGCGCTGGGCCTCGCGCTCGGCATCGACAATGAAACTCGTGTCGAGAATCAGCGCCACGGGTTATCGGGTGGTTTGTCTTGTTCGGCGGCTGTGGCGATGGCGTCGAGATAGGATTCCTCCACCCGGCTGCCCCCGGCGCGGAAGTAATTGAGGAGGGTGCGCCCGGTCGGGGCGGCTTCTTCAAAACGCGATCGACGGACTACGTCCGAGAAAGACTCTCCCGGTTTCTTGCGGGCACGGAGTTTTTCGTAAGCGTCTAGCTCAAGGGAGATGGTCTTAGTAGCCATGCATGAATCATGCATGGAAATGGACACTTTGGCAAGTGTGGGAAAGCAAAAGCCCGGGGAATTGCTTCCCCGGGCCCGGTTTGGTGCGCGAAATTCGCGCCACAAATGGTCAGCTGCAGCCTTGGCTCGTGCCGCACTCGGTGCAGACGCCGCAGGCGCCGGCGCGGATCACCTTGTTGCTGCCGCAGTTGGAGCAAGTGGTGTCCATGAACATCGTGCCCAGCGCGCCTCGGATGCGTTCGGCGTGGGTCGCGGTGCCGGCGATGTGGACCGGGGTGCCTTCGCTGTTTTGCGTTTGGGTGATGACGTCGATGATCTCGCGTTCGCCGG
>JBBECM010000025.1:0-1216 GCA_040881855.1 Chthoniobacterales bacterium
TCCGCGTCTCCCCCGGCAACACCGGAACCGTCGCCCGCCGCATCTCATAAGCGCCCTCATCGCTGAGGAATTCGTCAGTGACATCATTGGTCGACCAAGTGCCACTGGACAGGTCGTTCCTCCACATAACACCTCCGGTCACGCCGTTGAGCGATTTGCTGCGGCGGTAATCCATGTGGAAGTTCGTCGCCGTCGGCGCGCCGATGAGCATGGATCCCGCTGCTTCGGCACCCGGTTCCATCCCGAAGAAATACTCCACCAAGTTTACCAAGCCGTTGCCGTCCGGATCCGCGCCCGGCGCCGCATCGGACAAGCCCGCCGACCAATCCCCGAAACTCACGCCCTCCACGGTCAACGTCCCGGGGAAATAAAAGACCGAGTAATTCGCCGGATTGAATGTTCCGCCGACCGCCGCTGACGGCGTGAGCGCGTAGACGCCCGCCGCATCATTGATCCCCGTGCCGCCGCTGGCCGTAAGGGTGACCGAACCAATTGTCTCCCCGTCGGCCAAACCCGAGGCCGTGAAGGCGACCTGGCCCGGCCCGAGCAGCAGGAGCTGGCCGAACGGTTTGCTTTGATCGAGAGCAGTGATGTTCAGCCCGCGCGGACGCACTTCACTCTCAGGCATGACCATGACCGCCGGAGCGGCTCCCGCCGTGACGCAGGTGATGTCACCCGAATAAAATCCGGCCGGTGTGCCCGCCGCCAAACGGATGAAAACCACGGTCGGCTCCAGCTCGCCCGCCCCACCGACCGCCACCCCTGGCGCATAGCCCGTCGTGCCATCCTCGCTGAGCGACACCTCGAAACCGGCCGGCGGGGTAATGGCGATCTCCTCCAGCAGATCGCTACCGGCCACAAGAAACGAGGTCTGCGTCAGCGAGGGAAGCCCGTAGGTCGCAATCTGGACGGAGGGTTGGCCGGAAAGCACAATTTCCGGAGCCGGTCCCGCCGCGGCATCGGTAATGAGCAAATCATCAATGTTGGCTCGGCGATTGCTGGTCGCGCCACCACTTGCCTTGATACGCACGCGCGCTGAGCCAGAGATATTGACCGCGGCCGAGAAAGTAGCCTCCTCGGCTCCCGCCGTGAAGCGTCCGGTCTCAGTCCACGAAACACCCGCATTGGTGCTGTATTCCACGATCCACGGAATTTGCAGATCAGAGCCGTAGCGGCGGTGCCGCAAACTAATAGTGCCGATACCCCCCGGCTTGTC
>JBBECM010000026.1:0-40044 GCA_040881855.1 Chthoniobacterales bacterium
CAAAGGGCAGCTTGAAATGGAGCCCCTCGGGCAGGGCCACGTCTTTAACCGCGCCGAAGCGTTTGACCACGCCGACGGTGCCGGCATCGACCGTGACAAAGACACCCGCTGCGGCCACGAGCAGCAGGATGACGACGATGAGGAGCGGGGCAAGTTTGCCGACCAACTGCGTGGGGTCAAAGGACCCGGTGATGGAATGTTTCATGGTTAGGAAGGGTTAGCGGTGCGGGCGCGGCGCGCGTCGATGAAAGACTTCACGCAGAGGGCGAGGAAGACGAGACTGAGCATGGCAAACGAAGCCTGCACGCCGACCGCGGCCGCGCGCTCCATGGGCTCACCGGTGAGCAGGGCCGGAAGTTTGCCCAGGCTCTTCGCCGTGCCGAGAAAGCCGAGCAACCCGACCAGTGCGGCAAGGTGTCCGCCGTGTTTGGGACTCTTGAGTGAAATTCCTCCCGCGATGACCAGAAGCAGGCCAAAGATCGACGGAATGAGAGCGGTCCAGGACTGCGCTCCGGTGATAAGGTAAGCTGCGATCCCCAGCAGGACGAAGATCAGAGCGAAGATGAAGATAATGCGCGGCAGGTTCATGACTGGACATCTTAGGTGCGCGGCCGAGCCATGCCAAGTGGAAGCCGCGTGCAACCATCCCTGAGGTGTGCTATTTGAAGATGAATGATAAGGCTGCAGGCCGCTTTCCTCTCCCTGGCTCTGGCCGCTGCTGTCCCCGCACAGGAGTTGCAAGAGTTCGAAGGCTGCCAGCTCGTCGCGGCGGTTTGGGCCGATGGCGACAGCTTTCCGGTCCAGCTGCCCGACGGGAAAGAGATCGTCCTGCGGCTTTATTATGTGGATTGCAACGAGACCGTGGCGGCCACCGAGACCGACCAGCGGCGCGTGCGCGACCAATCTTCCTATTTCGGTGTCGGTGACCATCAGGTGACTTTGGCATCCGGACGGCAGGCGGCAGAGGAGGTGAAGAAATTGCTCTCCAAACCTTTCACCGTGCACACCGCCTTTGCCTCCGCGCCCGGGCGCTCGGCCAAGCCGCGGACTTACGGATTTGTCACTTTGTCCGACGGACGTGATCTCGGCGAAGTGCTGGTCGGCGAGGGCTTGGCCCGCAGTTACGGGGTGCGGCGCAACACGCCCGAGGGCCTGAGAGCCGAAGCAGCCGAAGCAAAGATGGACGATTTGGAACTCGGGGCGGCCATCGCGCGCCGCGGGATCTGGGCCCAGACCGATCCGCGGCAACTGGTCAGCCTGCGCGAAGACCGTCGGGCCGAAGACCGCCAGCTGCGCGAAGCTTTCGGCACGAGCGCGGGAGAACCGATTGATCCCAACACGGCCACCGTCGAAGAAATCATGCTGCTGCCGGGCATCGGTGAGGTCCTGGCCGAACGCATCGTCGAAGGCCGTCCTTACAAATCGCTTGAGGATTTGCGCCGCGTGCCCGGAGTCGGCGAAAAAGTTTTCGCCCAAATAGAAGATTCCCTGCAAATTGCCCCTTGAGCGGTATGCAGGTAACGAAATACCGGAAATTTAACCACGGATGACACTGATGGCACGGATACCGGGACAAAGCGGGGAAAAGCATCCGGCGCGGCTTCGATCAGTGGCCTCGCACTTGCTGGCTTCTTTCTCCCCTGAATCATCGGTGAAATCGGTGTTATCCGTGGTCAAGAAAAATGGTTGTCGCTCGTTCTAGTATGGAAAGCTTCTACTCCTCCGATCCGGTCTTCCGCATGGCTGTGAAGCAGTTCGACGTCCTGGCCGAGCACCTCGAGATCCCGCAGCAATACCGCCAGCGCATCATCCAGCCCAAACGCTCGGTTACCGTTTCTTTACCCATCGAGCTCGATGACGGGCGGGTCGAGGTTTACCACGGATACCGTGTGCAGCATCATTTGAGTATCGGTCCGACCAAAGGCGGCACGCGCTTCTCGCCCAAGTTGACCCTCGGAGAATCGGCGGCACTGGCCATCTGGATGAGTTGGAAATGTTCGCTCGTCGGACTCCCCTACGGCGGGGCCAAGGGCGGGGTGGCGGTCAATCCGAACGAACTTTCCCGCCGCGAGATGGAAAAACTTTCCCGCCGCTACATGCAGGAAATGATCCCGTTTGTCGGCCCGCGCACCGACATCATGGGCCCCGACATGGGGACCAACGCGCAGGTCATGGCGTGGTTCATGGACACCTATTCGATGCACGCGGGCCACGCCGTGCCGGAAATTGTCACGGGCAAACCTGTGGCCATCGGCGGGGTGGCCGGACGCCGCGAGTCGACCGGACGCGGGGTGGTCTTTCTCATCGAACGGGCCCTGGATCATCTCAACATTGAACCGGCCAAGTGCACGGCCATCGTGCAGGGCTTTGGCAATGTCGGATCGGTCACGGCGTGCGGTCTGGCCTACAAGTCCGGCATGAAAGTGATCGGCCTGAGCGACCACACGGTCTGTCTTTACGATCCGAACGGACTCGATGTCGGCGCGGCCGACAAGCACGTCCAAGAGCACAAGACGTTGAAGGATTTTCCGCAAGGCGAGCGGATCCCGGCCGATGATTTTCTCACCCTGCGGTGTGATGTGCTCGTGCCGGCGGCGGTCGAGCGCGTCATCCACGCGAGCAATGCCGCACTCTTGCGCTGTCGCGTGCTGGCCGAAGCGGCCAATGGTCCGACCACGCCCGAGGCCGACGATATCCTCGACCAGCGGCGGGACGAAATTTTCGTCATTCCGGATGTGCTCTGTAATGCCGGCGGCGTCATCACCTCGTATTTCGAATGGGTGCAGGACATGCAAAGCCTGTTCTGGACCGACATCGAAATGACCGACCGTCTTTACCGCATTCTCGACACCGCGTTCAGCGCGGTGATCAAGCGGGCCAAGGAACGCAATGTGGCCAACCGCACGGCAGCCATGGCCATCGGCGTGGAGCGCGTGCTTGAAGCCAAGCGGGATCGCGGTTTGTTCCCTTGAGGTGCCCTGGTGGCCGTCAGGGCGTTGAGCGTCCGGCGGTGTGCAGATGGATGCCCGCGGCGATGACGGGCTTGGCCCAATCGGGGGCGCCGGAGAGGTCGGCGGGGGCTATGATTTTTCCGCGTTTCATTTCGAGAAGGAGGACGGGTTCGGGTGCGCCGCCGGCGGAGGGATCGGCGTCCTTTGAATTGTCATAGACGCGGAGGTGGTCGATGAGGGGGAGGAGGCGGATGAGGTTTTCGCGGCTGCGGTTCCAGCGTTCGCGGATTTTGGCTTCCGGGATATCATGACCGCCGAGCGCCACGCGGCTTTGCACGCGGCGGAGGTGGAGTTCGGGGCTGGCCAGGCCGCACAACCAGATGCGGAGGTGGTGGCCGGAGCGGGCCGCTTTTTCCAGCAACTGGGCGATGGTGCGTCCGCCCAGCGTGGTCTCGAAGCGGTAGTCGCGTCCGCCGGCCATGGCTTGCTCGAGGAGGGATTTGCCGATCTGCCACGCGTGAGCGTTGGCCAAGGTAAGCGAGATGTCGGGGTGGAGGGTGCGGATTTGTCGGGCGATGGTGTCGGGGTTGAAAACCGGCGTGCCTTGGCTGACGAACTCGGATTCCCCGATGCTGGATTTTCCGGCCCCGTTGACGCCGGCGAGGACGTAGAGGAGCGGCTTACCGGACATGGCGGGACTGGGATTTTTGCTGCGCGGCCCGCAACGCGGCTTCGCCGAGTTCCTGCGGGGTGGCGTTGAACGCGCGTTCCGCCGCCGCGCGCTGTTCCGGACCCTGCATGCGGTCGAGCATGCCGCCGTATTCTTCGTGGAGCTGCTCCAGCCAGCCCGGGCGCTGACCGGTGAGGGCTTCGTATTGCTCGACGGAGAGCAGGACGGCGCGTGGTTTTTCGTGGCGGGTGATGGCCACGGCTTGCTTGGCTGCGACTTGCTCGAAGACGTCGGCGGTGGCGTTTTTGAGTTCGGTGGCGGTGACGGTGGGGAGTTCCTGGACGCGGGGAGCGGGAGTGTTGGCGGAAGGGTAACTGGTGCTCATGCGCCCAAAATAGCCAAATTAGCTATTTTGTCAAATTTGGGCGGCCGGCGTCAGTCTTTGACCACAAAGTTGACCAGCTTGCCGGGGACGGCGATGACTTTGACCACTTCTTTGCCGGCGAGCTGGGCGGCGAATTTTTGGTGGGCGCGGGCGGTGGCCTCGAGTTGTTCGCGCGTCGCGTCTTTGGCCGCGATCATCTTGTCACGGACCTTGCCGTTGAGTTGCAGGACGATCTCGACTTCGTTTTCGACAAGGAGGGATTCGTCGTGGGTCGGCCAAGTCTGCGCATGGGCGGCGCCTTCGAATCCGGGGAATTTGTTGCCGAGCTGCTCCCAGAGTTCTTCCGCCATGTGCGGGGCGAAGGGGCTGAGCAGGATGAGGAGCGTGCGCAGGGCGGAGACGGGGCGCTGCTCGGCGGAGGTCAGCTCGTTGACGCAGATCATCATCTGTGAAATCGCGGTGTTGAAAGACAGCGTGGCGAGATCGCCGGTGACTTTCTTGATCGTGGCGTGGAGAACGCGGAGTTGGGACGGCGTCGGGTCGATGTCGGCCAATGCCCCGGAGAGTTGCCAATTTCCCTCCTGGTCTTCGGTCATGGCCAAGCGCCAGGCGCGGGCGAGGAAGCGATAAACACCTTCCACCCCTTTCATGCTCCACGGTTTCATCTGCTCGAGCGGACCCATGAACATTTCGTAGAGGCGGAAGGCATCGGCGCCGTAGTCGTCAATCACTTCGTCGGGGTTGACCACATTGCCGCGGCTCTTGGACATTTTTTGTCCGTCGGTCCCGAGGATGATGCCTTGGTTGACGAGACGCTGGAACGGTTCGGGGGTGGGGAGGTGCCCGAGGTCGTGCAGCACCATGTGCCAGAAGCGCGAGTAGAGGAGGTGGAGCACGGCGTGTTCCGTGCCGCCGACGTAGAGATCGACGCCGCCGGGTTTCGGTTGTCCGTCGCCGAGCCAGTAGCGCGCCGCTTCTTCGCCGATGAAACGCTGATCGTTGCGTGGATCGCAGTAGCGCAGGTAATACCAGCAGGAGCCGGCCCACTGCGGCATGGTGTTCAGTTCCCGCGTGGCGGTGTCCGAGTATTCGACCCAGCCACGGGCCTTGGCCAGCGGCGGCTCGGCGGTGCCGGTGGGTTTGAAATCTTCCAGCTCGGGCAAGCGGACGGGAAGTTCGGATTCTTCGAGGGCGCGGTGGCGTCCGTTTTCCCAGACCACGGGGAAGGGTTCGCCCCAGTAACGTTGGCGGGAGAAGAGCCAGTCGCGCAATTTGAATTGCACGGCGGCGCGGCCGAGGTCGCGTTCGGCGAGCCATAAGGTGATCTTTTGTTTGGCCTCGGCGGTGGGGAGTCCGTCGAGAATGCCTGAGCTGACGGCGACTCCGTCGCCGGTGAAGGGGGACATCGGCAGGATACCGATGCCACTTTTTTCGCCTCCGTCCGTGGCATCGGCATCCTGCCGATGAACCGCAGATCCACACCATTTCCATTCTTCGAGACCGGCCTTGCCGGGATTTTTCAAAACATAACGCACTTGATTGGCGAAGTCCTCGCTATCCCTGACCAGATGATCGAAGGCTTCAGTCTGCCAAAACGACCCTGAACGCCCGAGGACGCGGTTGGCCTCGGTCGCAGAGTAGGATTTCCATGAATGCAGAATGTCCGAAAGAGTGTTTCCTGCGGTCGGCCGGAGAACAACGTGCACGTGATTGGGCATGATGCACCACGCGAGGAGATCGTAGCGTTGACCGTTGAAGTGGTGCAGGGTGTCCTGCACGAGTTGCGTGATTTGCGGCCGGGCTAGCCAGCATTCGCCGTGGCCGGCGTCGAGAGCTGCATCGATTTTTTCGGAGAAGAGTTTTTGGAGTTCCTTTTTTTCCTTTGGGCTCAGGTCTTCTTTGCCAGAGCGTTCGAGGAAGTAGTTCCTATCCTCCTGCCATTGCTGAAGGACTTGCGTCGGTAGTGAGTCGGACAAGCGGAAGCTAACGGCGTAAGTTGCGCCATCTTGGGTCCAGTGCGGAAGGTTGGCGCCGGAGCGGATTGAGATGTTTTCTCGGGGGTTCATCGGCTGGAAGCCGATGCCACTTTGGACGACTTCGAGGATCGGGAGGTTGTATTTTAGCGCGAAGGCGTGGTCCCGGTCGTCGTGGGCGGGGACGGCCATGATGGCGCCGGTGCCATAGCCGGTGAGGACGTAGTCGGCAATCCAGACGGGAGTGCGCGCTTGGTTGACCGGATTGATGGCATAGGCACCGGTGAAGACGCCGGTTTTTTCTTTGGACGCATCTTGGCGATCGCGTTCGGATTTGGTTGCCGCGGTCTTGATGTAGGCGTCAACAGCGGCGCGTTGGTCCGGTGTCGTGATGGTTGCGACGAGTGCGTTCTCGGGCGCGAGGACCATGTAGGTCGCGCCGAACAAAGTGTCGGGCCGCGTGGTGTAGACGGTGAGCTTGCCTCCGCTTTCGAGGGAGAAGTCGACGAAGGCGCCTTCCGAGCGTCCGATCCAGTTTTTCTGGAGGAGTTTGATCGATTCCGGCCAGTCGAGGGTGTCGAGCCCGGCCAGGAGGCGTTCGGCGAAGGCAGTGATGCGCAATATCCATTGCCTCATGGGGCGGCGCTCGACGGGAAATCCACCGACTTCGCTTTGGCCATCGACCACTTCCTCGTTGGCCAGGACGGTGCCGAGTTCGGGGCACCAGTTGACCGGCATTTCGGCCACGTAGGCGAGGCGGACGCTGTCCGGGTCGTCACCCTTGTAGGTTGTGACCGGTTCGGCGCGGTTGGTTTCCGGATTGAACCACGAGTTGTAAATCTGGAGGAAGATCCACTGGGTCCAGCGAACGTAGTCCGGGTCGGTCGTGTTGACTTGGCGCGACCAGTCGTAGCTGAAGCCGATGCGATCGAGTTGTTCTTTGAAGCGCGCGACATTTTTTGCCGTGGTGACGGCGGGGTGCTGTCCGGTTTTCACCGCGTATTGTTCGGCCGGCAGTCCGAAGGCGTCCCATCCCATGGGGTGAAGGACATTGAATCCGCGCATGCGATGCCAACGGGCGAGAATGTCCGTCGCGGTGTATCCCTCGGGGTGTCCGACGTGGAGCCCCTCGCCGCTCGGGTAGGGGAACATGTCGAGGACGTAGTATTTCGGTTTGGCCGCGTCGAAGCCGGGTTCGCCGGGGTTGGGCGTGCGGTAGGCCTGCGATTCGGCCCAGCGTTGCTGCCACTTGGGTTCGAATTGCGGGAAGGGGTATTGCTTGCGTTGGCTCGACATGAGGCTGCGGAACCGCGCATTTTGCCGGGAATGACGGACGTGTCAAAGCAACGCCTGCTCCTGGCCACGCGCAATGCGCACAAAACGCGCGAGGTGCGGGAAATTCTCGGCGAGGCGTGGGAGGTCGAGGACCTGACGGCGCGGCCCGATTTGCCGGAGGTCGAGGAGACGGGGGAGACTTTGGAGGAGAATGCGCGATTGAAGGCTGTGGCCGGGTCGGCGCACTACGATGGCTGGGTCTTGGCCGATGATTCCGGCCTCGAGGTGGACGCCCTCGGCGGGGCGCCCGGTGTCCGTTCGGCGCGGTATGCCGGGGATGATGCCGATATGGTTGCCAACCGGACGTTGTTGCTCGAAAGGCTGCGCGAGGTGCGCGGCAAGGAGCGTGCCGCGCGGTTCCGCTGCGTGCTGGCTTTGGCCAAGGGCGGTGAAGTGGTCCGCGTTTTCCACGGCATGATCGAAGGCGTGGTCACGCCGGCCGAACGCGGATTGGGCGGGTTCGGTTACGATGCCATCTTCGTGCCCGGGGGGACTTGCCGGACGTTTGCCGAAATGACGGGCGCGCAAAAGCATGCCTTGAGCCACCGGGGCCGAGCCCTCGTGGCGCTGGGAGCTTACCTGACCGGCGGAGCGACCACGTAGGTCCGCCCGAGGTCGCGGTCGGCGATCTCCTGGGCGCGCAGTCCTTCGGGATTGATCCGGCTGATGATGCGTTGCTCGGTGCCGGGAGGAGTATTGGGATAATTGAGGTCCGGCCGGTGGCCGCCCATGCCCCAGCGACCGGTGATGCGCTTCAGCGTATCGGGCCCATACCAGACGGTGGTTTCGCCCGGTGAAGTCAGGGGCTCACCTTTGGCCGGTGCCTGGTAGGGGATCGGTTTGTAGGGGTAATACGGTCCGGTCAATTCGCGACGGTTTTCCGGCGTCGCGCAGGCCGCCAGCAGGAGACACAGGCCGAAAACGAGGGGGAGGGAACGCATGGAAAAAGACTAGCCCAGACCGGTGGCCAAGGTCAGCCTGAAATTGTCAGTGTTTTTTGGTGAAAGCCACCGCCAGAAGGGCGATCAACTGGGTCGAGGCGGCCTCGAGTTCGGCAATGAGCGATTGGACGCGACCGCGGAAAAAGGCATAGGCCGCCATGGCGGGGATGCCGATGCAAAGTCCGGCTGCGGTGGTGACAAGGGCCTCGCTGACCCCTTCGGCCAGCATGATGGGGCGGGAGGCGACGATATCGCTGGCCACCACGCTGAACGATTTGATCATGCCGAGCACGGTGCCGAAGAGTCCGAGCATGGGCGCGATGGTTCCGATGTCGGCGAGGTAGGCGATACGCTGGTTGAGGGCGGCGGCTTGGCGGGTGCCTTCGGTTTCGGCAATTTCGCGGGCTTCGGCGAAGGTGGCCTCGGGGTGCTGGGTGATGAAATCGAGCGTGCGCTGCATGATGCGGGCCACGGCTTCGCGGTGGCGGTTGGAGATGGCGAGGAGCCCGAGGTAATCGCGTTTGCGCAGGAGCGCGTCGGCCGTGGTCATGTAGCGCTTGGTCACGATCGCACCGCGCCGCATGGTGAAAAGATAGATGAGCACCAGCATCACGGCGATGACCGAGAGGATCCCGAGGGGAATCATGACCGGGCCGCCGGAGAGCACGACTTCCCAGAGCGTGGCTTCGGGGCGGATCGGCGGGACGGCCTCCTGGGCGCGGGCCACGGTGGCCGGGGCGAACAGGGCACTCAAGACGGCGGCGCGTTTCACGCCGGCAGGTTAGACGTCTGTCACCTCGATGCAAGGATGGCGGCGCGGGGCGGTGGCGTTATATTGCCGATCATGCCAACCGCCAAAGAGCGTCCCGACCTGCGTGCGCGCCTCCATGAAGTGCCGCACAAGCCCGGGGTTTACCTGATGCGCGACCGTTTGAACCGAGTCATCTACGTGGGCAAAGCTCGCGACCTGCGCAAGCGGTTGGCCCAGTATTTCACCCCGGCGCGCTCACGGTTGGCCGACTTGAAAACCCGCGCGCTGCTTGATTCGGTGTGGGACTTCACCATGCACGTGGTCCGTTCGGACGCCGAGGCCGTGCTGCTCGAAGGGCGGCTGATCAAGGAATACCGTCCGAAATACAATATCTCGTTCCGCGACGACAAAAACTTCCTGCAGTTGAAGGTCAATCTGGACGACCCGTTCCCGAAGTTCACGCTCGTGCGGCTAAAAAAGAACGACGGCGCGCGCTATTTCGGGCCCTACGCCCATTCCGGCGCGCTGCGGGCGACGCTGGAAATTCTCAAACTCAAATACGGCTTGCGTTCGTGCCGTCCGCGTGTACCCGGGGAGAAAGACTACCGTCACTGCCACGACGACATCATCAAGAACTGCGCGGCCCCGTGCGTCGGAAAGATCAGCGAAGCGGACTACCGTGCGCGCGTGCTCGAGGCGTGCGCCTTCCTCGAGGGCCGGAGCAAGGAGATTCCGGAAGAACTCGAGCACGAGATGCAGGCCGCGGCGGCCAAGCAGGACTTCGAAAAAGCGGCGGCTCTGCGCGACCTGATCACGGCCTTGCGGCGCACGGCCGCACGGTCGCGGCGGTTTTTGCGGGGCGATGCTTTGCCGCGGGCCAAGGATCCCGCGGCCGATCTGCACGCCTTGGGCGAGGAACTCGGTCTGCCGCGTGCGCCGGTGCTGATGGAGTGTTTCGACATTTCGAACATCACGAGCACGCACATTGTGGCATCGATGGTCCGCTTCGAGAACGGCGTGCCGGCGCGGTCCAGTTACCGCCGTTATCGCATCAAGACGGTGCAGGGTCAGGATGACTTCGCCAGCATGGCCGAGGTGGTGCGGCGCCGTTACGCGCGGTTACTCGCCGCGGCGCGGGAAGCGCATCCCGAGGCGGCGGAATTCTCGCAGGAGGAAGCCGGGGAGGCGGTGGCGCGGTTGTCCATGCCGGCGGCGGATCGGATTCCGGATTTGATCATTGTCGACGGCGGACGCGGTCAGCTCTCGAGCGCGGTCGGTGAATTGCGCCGCCTCGGCTTGCGCGGTCAGCCGGTGATCGGACTGGCCAAGGAGCGGGAGGAAATTTATTTCCCGAACGACCCGCAACCGCTCTGCTTGCCGCACGAGAGCGGGGCGTTGCAATTGCTGCAGCGGATCCGCGACGAGGCCCACCGGGTGGCCAACGGTTATCATCAGTTGCTGATGAAGCGGCGGGTCTCGGAAAGCATGCTCGATGACATCGAAGGCGTGAGCAAAACGCGGAAGCAGGCGTTGTTGCGGGTGTTCGGGTCGGTTGAGCGGTTGCGCAAGGCGGAGGTGGAGGAGATTGCGGCAGTGCCTGGAGTGGGTGCGAATCTCGCCGTGCAGATAAAAGCGGGATTGCCGAAAAAGTAGAAGCGGCGTCCCCGTCGCTTCTACTTTATCTCCATCGAGAGATCGGCGGCTCGCGCCGAGTGGGTGAGCGCGCCGATGGAAATGCGGTCCACCCCGGTCTCGGCGATGGCGCGCACGGTCTGCAAATTCACGCCGCCGCTGGCTTCGAGGAGGATCCTCTTTGATCCGCGGATGCTTACAGCTTCGCGCATTTCCTCCGGGGTCATGTTATCGAGGAGGATGATGCTTACGCCGCGCAGGTCGCAGAGCATGCGCACCTGATCGAGGGTGTCCGCCTCGATCTCCACCGCGATACCGGGCTTCCTCGCTTTGGCCCGGTCGATCGCGGCCTGCAGTCCCGCCGCGTCGCCGGTCACGGCGAGGTGGTTGTCCTTGGCCAGGATCTGGTCGAAGAGCCCGAAGCGGTGGTTGACCCCGCCGCCGGCCACGACGGCGGTGCGTTCGAATTCGCGCAGCCCGGGGGTGGTCTTGCGCGTGTCAAGGATGACGGCTTTGCTGCCGCTCACCGCGTCGACGAATTCGCGGGCCAGGGTGGCGATGCCGGAAAGTTGCTGCAGGAAATTCAAAGCGGTGCGTTCGGCGGCGAGGAGCGAGCGGGTCGGGCCGCCTGCGCTGAGGACAACATCGCCGGGTGCGAGTCTTGCGCCGTCGGATTTGTGCCGTGCGACGGTAATGGCGGGATCGGCAAGGCGGAACACCTCCGCGGCGGCCTCAGTGCCGGCCAGAATGAGGTTTTCCTTCGCGATGATTTGCGCGTGCGAGAGATGTCCGTCCGGGATGAAGGCCTCCGAGGTGATATCGCCGTCGCCGAGGTCTTCGGCGAGGGCGCGGCGGATGGTTTGTCGGGCGGAAGGGGTCACGGATCTAATCGATCGACGCCGGGGACGGCGCCGCTACAGGGAATCAAGCTGCAGCAGTTCGCGCTGCCACGGGAGAAGGCGGGTGTCGTTTTCCGAGGCGACGGACATGAGGGTGAGACGCGAGGCGATGAGGGACGGGTCGATGGCGAGACCTTTGGCCACGGCGTCGCGTTTTTCGCGGAGTTGCTCGAAGAGGCGGCAGGCGGCGCCGCTCGGGCGCGGTTTGCGTTCGCGTTCGAAAACGGGCCATTCGTTCTCGGGAAGGTCGAGCGCGGTGCGCAGGGCCTCTTTCATGCGCTGGAAGCGTGCGGGCGGCATGCGATGGACTTCCACTTTGTATCCGGCCACGGCGTCACGCGCCGCGTCGATCAAGCGGTCGTTGGAAATGACGTGGAAGGTCGGGCGGTCCCACGCACCGGCTTCGGCCTCGCGCCAGTGCCAGAGGGCACGGAGGACGGCGGATTCGCGCGGGTTGAGTTTGCTGCTGCCGGTGATGCGCCAGGCATTTTCCAAATCGCGCTCGCGCGGTTCGCGGGCGCTGCGCACCATGGCATCGCGCGATTGGCGATACCACTCCCAGCGTCCGAGTTCCTTGAGTTGGTTTTCGAGGATTTCGGCGAGCGGAAGCAAATAGCGGACATCATTGAGGGCGTATTCCTCCATGCGCGGGGGGAGCGGGCGTCGTCCCCAGTCGGCGCGCTGCGAGGCTTTGCACAGCGTGACGCCGAAAAATTTCTGCACGAGGGCGGCGTAGCCGATTTGTTCGAGGCCGAGGAAACGCGCGGCGATGGACGTGTCGAAAATATCGGACGCGTCGAAAGCGGGGTGGCGTCCGAGAAGGCGCAGATCGTAATCCGCCCCGTGAATGACGATGGTGTGGGGCGCAAGCGAGGTGTAGAAGCCGGAGAGGTCGAGTCCTTCGGCCAGCGGGTCGACGAGGAAGAAGCCGTCGGGCGAGCAGACCTGCACGAGGCAGATTTTTTCGTGGTAGCTGTGCAGGCTGTCAGCTTCGGTATCGAGGCCGATGACCTGATGCGTATCGAGGCGGGTGGTGAAGTCCGCGAGTTGTTCGGGTGTGGAGATCAAGATTCCGCGATGAAGGCCTGATCGGGCGAGGGATCGCCGGCGCGGCGGGCGCGCGGTTCGCGGACTTCGGTGGTGCCGTGGACGGGGGCGGTGACGAACGGGCCGCCGCCGAGGGGGGCGGGCTCGGTGAAGGCAACGTCGGGCACGTCGCTGAATTTGCCTTCGAGGGGGAAATCTTTGCGCAGGGGGTGGTAGGGATAGCCTTCCCACATGATGATACGGCGCAGGTCGGGGTGGCCGGCAAAGCGGAGGCCCATCATGTCCCAGGCTTCGCGCTCGTGCCAATTGGCCGTCGGCCAGAGGTCGCAGACCGTGCGGACTTCGGGATGGTCTTCGGTCGCGGCCGTCTTGAGCCGGAGATGGAGTCCGTTGGTCAGCGAGTAGAGTTCGTAAACGATTTCGTAGCGCGGTTCGTGTTCGAAATGGTCGATGCTCGAGATATCGAGGAGTAAATCGAAGCCGAGTTCGTCGCGGCAGAATTCGCAGACTTGGTGGAGCGCCTCGGGTTGGAGCGAGAGGGTCATTTCGCCGCGGAATTCGGCGCGTCCGGTCACCCCCCCGCCCAATCGCGAGGTGATGGCTTCGGCGACATCGGCGAGTTTCATGCTACAGCGAGGCGAGAAGTTCCTTCTTCTGCTGGAGGAAGGAATGCTCGCCCATGATTTTTTTCTGCAGGCGCATGAGGCCGTCGAGGAGGGCTTCGGGGCGGGGCGGGCAACCGGAGACGTAGACGTCGACGGGGATGAGGTGGTCGATGCCTTGCAGCACGGCGTAGCTGCGATACATGCCGCCGGACGAGGCGCAGGCGCCCATGGCGATGACCCATTTGGGATCGGCCATTTGCTCGTAGATGCGTTTGACCGCGAGGGCCATTTTGTAGGTGACCGTGCCGGCGACGATCATGACGTCCGACTGGCGCGGGGAGAAGCGCATGACCTCGGCGCCGAAGCGGGCGATGTCAAAGCGGGCGGCGCCGGCGGCCATCAGTTCGATGGCGCAGCAGGCCAGTCCCATCGGCATCGGCCAGAGCGAGTTGCTGCGCATCCAGTTGATGGCGGTATCGAGCTGGGTGAAGATGATGTTGCCTTCGATTTTCGAGTCGTAGGCGTAGGGGTTGCGGTCACTCATCGGAACCCGGCATCTTAAGGTTGGCCGAGACGTCTGACAAGCCACCTTGCGGACCGGGCTCGGGGCGCGAGGACGGATCCCAGGCGAGCAGGTCGACAAGTTTGCGACCGCTTTCGCCGAGGGACGGATTGCCGCGTGAGCTATCGACCAGGCGACGGGTCATTTTGCCGTGGGGAAATTTGGCGGGTGCGACCCATTCGACGCGCGGTGACGCGGTGGGCTCGGACGAAGGTTCGATCAAGACGGGGAAGCCGGGGGCGGTGAAGGAGACGAGCCATGAGCGCGCGCCGGAGGGCTCGCCCTGGACCAGCCACGGGTAGCGGCGCGGGAGTTGGAAGTGCGGCGAATCGGGGATGCGCAAGCGGAAGAAGGGCTCCTTTTGCCGGATGAATTGCGGGAGGGTGAGTGAGGGGTTCTTGCCTTGTTGGAGATAGAACCCGGCGAGATCGAGGCCCATGAGATTGATGCCGTTGTAGAGTCCGTGCTTGTTGGCCGTGGGAAAATTGAGCGGGTGCCAGCTTTCGAATTGGTCGTGCCAGAGGAGCGCGAGTTCGAGGTGGAGGTGGGCGCGCCGCTGGTTGAGGCCGGCGCCGGTGTAACCGAGGCGTCCGATACGGTCGCCCCGGGCGAGGGTTCGTCCGGGACGGACCTCGACCGTGGCGAGGTGCGCGTAAACGCTGTAGACCGGCGTGCCTTCGACCTTGTGCTCGACGATGGCGAGTTTGCCGTAGTTCGAGTCCTTGGCCTCGTTGCTCGTGTGGACGACGCGACCGGCTTCGATGGCGCGGATTTCGTCGAGCGGTTCGCCCGAGGCATCGCGGCGGACGGGACTGACGTCGATGCCCTCGTGGAATTTGGTCATGATGATGCGTCCGCCGACGCGCTGCTGGTTGCGGGTGAACCCGTAGGTGCCGCCCTGCCACGGGCGGCTCTTCACGCCTTCAAAGTCCCGGTCGGTATACATGTAGAACTGCTCCGGCTTTCCGCGGAACAGCGCGTCGTTGTCGGTGGGCAGCACGGGCGAGAAGGCCAGCACTGTCCCGGCGGCCGCGAAAAAGAGCAGGACGCAGCCTTTCACCGGCGTTTCTTTGGGGTGGCTTCCTGGCCGATGACGGGGAAGACGGAGGTCAGCAGGTCGATGTCGTCCGCGCTCAATCCCCGGGGAATGCTCACGATGCCGTCGTCGATCGGGCGGTCGACGAGGAGATTGCTGACCTGGCGCCCGTTGACCAGCACGACGAGCAGTTCCCCGCGCCGCGACATGGTGTGCTGCTGGAGGAGGCGCGACCCGTGGTTGTCGACCCGGAGATAGGTGCCGTGCGACCCGTCGGCCGCGACGAACGGGTAGATGGCTTTGACTTCGCTCTGGCTGAGGAGAGGCATGCGTTGCAGGAAAACGGGCGTGCCGTTGAGCAAGGTGGCGGGGATGGCGAAGGTGGGCGCTTCGGCCTCGGTGCCGAGGGCGTGGATGCGGATGTCGACCATGGGCGGCTTTTTCGCGCCGCCGAGACAAAGGAGTGCCAGGGCGACGAAGGCAAGACGCAGGAATGACATGCCGACAGCTAATCCGTGGTGCGGGGGAATTGCAACTGTGGGGCAGACCCGCTTTAATGCGTGGATGGCTCCCGTGTTCCGATGGATCGTTCTGCTGCCGGCCGTTTTTCTTGCTTCTTGTGCCGCCCCGCAGGACGGGATGGAGGACACGTGGGTGCGCCGCGCCGGCGATTTTCTCGATCCTTTGGTTCCCGATTCGGTCACGCTCGGCCCCAAGCAACCGGCGCTGCTCGCCGCGGTCCGGCTGGATCCCGCGGAAGTCGTGCTGGCCGACCGCCGCGATGTGCGTGTCATCTTCACCGTGCAGAACACCTTTCACCGCAGCCAGCGCCTTGACTTCCCGACCGCGCAGCGCATCGAACTCGCCATGATCGCGCCCGACGGGAGGCGCATTTTCCTGTGGTCCGAGGACCGCCTGTTCGACCCCAAGCCCGGGACGGTGGTGATCAACCCCCGGGAGCGCATCGAATACGAGGCAACGGTCCCGACTCGGGATATGACAGCCGGATCGACCTATTCCATCGAGACAGTCTTGATCGGCTATCCGGAGGTAGCCACTTCGGTCAATATCACGCCCCAGTGAACGGCCGCGGAAGGATGTCTCTCGTGTCCGTTTCGGTTTGACGGCCGGCGGCCAGCGGTTTTTATTTTGAAAGCTTACCCATGCGAAGCTTCCTGCGATTTACCTTTGCCTTAGCGATTGCCGGTCTGGCCGGTTGCGCGTCCCATGACACGCGTCTGACCAGTTCGACCACTCAGTATCTGAGTTCGGGCGGGCGCGTGGTGGAAAGAGCCTCCACCGGCGGCATCGTCGACAATGTGTCCTACTGGGACGGCGACAGCGTGCCGGGCAGCCCATCCATGACGATCGATCTCGGCGAGCAGAAAGTCTTCTTCTACAAAGACAACCGCTTGGTCGGGGTCTCCATGATTTCCTCCGGCCGCGAGGGTTACACCACGCCAGCGGGCACGTATAAGATCATCCAAAAGAGCAAAGACCATGTGTCCAACCTCTATGGCGACTACGTGGACGGCAGTGGCACTGTGATGGTCGCCAATGTCGGGGTGAAACGGGATCCTAAGCCTCCTGGTGCGGTTTTCCGCGGCGCGCCGATGCCCTATTTCCTCCGCTTCCACGGCGGCTACGGGTTGCATGCCGGATTCCTGCCGGGCTTCCCCGCTTCGCACGGGTGCGTGCGCATGCCCGAGCGGATGGCGCAAATTTTCTTCGCCAACTGCGACCACGGCACGCCCGTACGCGTCGTCAACTGACGCCGACGCGCCCATGATGGCTGCGCCAGAGTGGATGGCGTGGGCTGGTATCGCCCAGGCGGCCGCAACGTTCGGCATGACCGGCATTATCTGGCTGGTGCAACTCGTGCAGTATCCGGGCTTCCGGCATGCCGGGACGGCAGATTTCGCCGAGTTTCACCGGCACCATTGCCGCTCGATCGGGATGGTCGTCGGACCGCTGATGGTGGTGGAACTGCTCACCGCGCTGGCCTTGGCGGCGGCGGCCGAGCCGGCTTGGTTCTGGCGCGCCATGCTCGGCTTGCTCGTCGTCATCTGGGCTTCCACGGCCTTGTGGCAAGGACCGCTGCACGGGCGCTTGGCGCGCGAGGGTCCGCGTCCGGATCTGCTCCGTTCCCTGGTCCGGGGCAACTGGCTGCGCACCGTGTTGTGGAGTGCGCGGTCGGCCGGCTTGGTCTGGTTTTACGCCCGCGGATGGGCCTGATCGTAGGCCTTCTTGATCCGCTCGGTGGTGACGTGCGTGTAGATCTGCGTGGTCGAGAGGCTGGCATGTCCGAGCAGGCTCTGCACGCTGCGCAGGTCGGCGCCGGCGTCGAGCAAATGCGTGGCGAAACTGTGGCGCAATTTGTGCGGGCTGGCCGGCACGGGGATCTGCGCGAGTCGGAGGTATTTTTTGACCAGCGCCCAGATGGCCGAGGTGCCTAGTCGCTTGCGCAATTTGCTGATGAAGAGCGGGCCGGAGGGCACCTTGGCGCGCTGGCGGTATCGCTGGATGGCTTCGAGGGCGGGTTCGCCGACGGGAACAATGCGCTCTTTCGATCCTTTGCCGAGCACGCGGACGGTTTCGTCGTGGGGATCGATGTCGCGGACATCCAGTGCGGCGAGCTCGCCCAGACGAAGACCGCTGGAATAAAAAAGTTCGAGAATGGCTGCGTCACGCCACGGCATCCATGATGGCGCTTGTTGCTCTGCTTTCGCCGCGTGAGGAGCACGCAGCAGCGCTTCGATTTGCGGGGCGGTGAGGAAGACGGGCAGGCGTTTGTCCGCTTTGGGCAGGGAGACGGCCATGAGCGGATTGGCGGCGAGTCCTTTGCGTTTGCAGAGGAAGCGGTAGAAGCTGCGCAGTGCGGCGAAGTCGAGGCGGATGCTGGCCCGCGCCCGCCCGCGCTTCATCAGGGCGAAGAGGTAAGCGCGGAAGTCGTCGGCCGAGGCCTCGCGCCACGACTTGGCACCGAGGAAGTCCGCGGCTGCGCGCAGGGCGCGATCGTAATTGTCGACCGTGCGTGGCGAGGCATTGCGTTCGTCGCGCAGGTGGTCGAGGTAGGCCGGCGCGAGCGGGTCGTCGGGGGCGGGCACGGACCGAAGTTAGGGCCGTGTGCCGGCGGAAAACAATCTCCCGCTCAACCTTTGCGTCCCATCGGTTCCCCGAGGTCCAGCTGCGCGGTGGCGCCAACCCCGCCCTGGCGCGTGGTTTCGCGTTGGAAGCGTAACACACCACGCCGCGTTTCCAAACCGTCGGGCGAAACGGCCACCACGGGAATCTCGAACTCGCCGTCCGGCAGCACGAAATGGTAGCGGAAAGTGCCGTCGGGTCGGACCGTGATTTCCTCGCCGCCGACCGTGACCTTGGCCTCCGGATGCGTGCCGCCGTAGAAAATGACCTCGGCATTGAGGTGCATGAAGAAGCTGTGCGGACCGCTCCAACTGGAAAGCCAGCTGCTCTCGCCTCGCCGAACGGCCATGGCGGCCGAAGACCGACTGCCGAGGGCCGACTCGAACGAAGCAACGCCCCACGAAGCCCCGGCCTGACCGGTCGCGGCAAGGAGTCCGCTGGAAAATCCTCCCGGCGCCTGCGCCCACGAGGACGGGGCCAATCCGCCGGCGAAAGGACTCGCGCCCGGCGAGCCGAGGAAGCGGGATAGTTCTCCGGAAGTGAGCGAACCGAGTTCGGTATCAAGCAGGCGGTCGAGGGCGATGCGTTGCGCCGGGGTCAGGCGTCCGAGGGTCAGGTTGCCGCGTGCCTGCAAACGCGCGAGAGCCGCAGCGAGGCTCTCGCCCCCGCGTATTTCGCCGCGGAGTTTCTCCACCAACTGCTGGAAGGTGGCGTGGAAGGGCATGTTGGCGAAGACGGCTTCGCCGAAACCGGCCAGCGTGTCCCGCGGGGTGAGCACGGTGCCGGAACGGGTCAGCGTTTTCCAATCCCCGTCCCGGTAGTGCCCGAGTTCGACGTAATAATCCGCATCGGCATCGCGCACCGGAAAATACCAGCTGTTGGTATCCGCCGGCACCGGCACTTCAGCTTCGGGGCGTTCCGCGCCTTGACGTCCGTGGCGCAGAAAAACCGCGCCCTCGATCCCTTCGCTCAGCGTGTAGTCCCAGTAAGAAAAGAGCCAGTGTGGTTCCTGCGCGACGACGAAAATACCCCCGTCGCCGTAACTGCGGGGCAAGTCGCCGAGGTGATCGATGTCCGCACCGGCGGGTTTCTTGGCGGCGCGCCGGCGGGCCGGCGGCCGGCGGGTTTGGGGCTTGGTCTTCGGACCGGGACGGCGTTTGGCCGGGGCTGGACGTTTAGCCGATTTGCTTTTCGGTTTTGCGGTTTTCGCGGCGGATTTGCTCGATTTCTTCATGGCGATGGCATCACTCGGGCGCGGCGAAGAGCCGCAGAATTTCGGTCGAAGAGTTTCTTGTAAAGAACTTTGCTCAAAGACGTACCCTTCGCAAAAATTCCTCCCGGGCATACTTGCCGCGGGCCAGAACGGACACCGCGTCCTCGAAATCTTCCGGTGCTGTCCACCTTGTTTTTTTCACGGCCAACGCCCCGGCCAAAGTCTGCGCGAATTCCGGCCCCAGCTTTCCGGTCTGCACGGATCCTTGATGGAGAAGCCCGCGTTTGGTCCGCCGTTGCGCGCCGCCGGCTATCTTGCCCCGTTCATCGACCACATCGTGGCGAACGGGTCCGGCAAAGCAGGCCGCGCCGCCCCGGGCGGCGTTTTCAAACAGCGTGGCCGCATGGCCGGCCTCGCGCAGAGCCCCAGCGAGGGCCGCATGGACCACACGGTAACTTTCCTCCGGGCGCAGCCGCGCCCAGCCCTCGGAGCGCGGCGCGGTCAGCGCGAAGGTGAAATCCTCCTCGTGCACGACAAGACCGCCGCCGGTCCAGCGACGGCACACCGGCCGTCCGTCCCCGCCCGCTTCGTGCCATGGCGTGAAATAACCGATGCTGATCCACGGCTCCGACCAGCGGAAAACCCGGAGCACCGCCCCGTCCGATCTTTGCAGCAGCGCTTCGTCACAGGCCATTTGCGAGGGGCCGTCGCGCGGCACGGGGTCGATCCAGAGAGACAGCTCTTCGAACACGTGCGCCATGGGCTTTGTATAGCGTCATCGCCGTTCCGGAGACCAGTAGGGTGTTGGGCCCACGCCCGCGCTTCCCATCGGGGCTCGGCCCTCGTTAACATGCAGGGCTATGGCCAAACCAGCACTCGGACGCGGACTCGGCGCGCTCATCGCTCCGGCAAAAACCGCGGCCGAGGCCGTGGCGGCCGCGGAAGCGGCCGGCGAACGCGTGCAATCCGTCGTGCTCACGCAGGTCGTGCCGAGCCCGCTGCAACCGCGCACCACGTTCTCCGCCGAGCATCTGGCCGAACTGGTCGCATCGATCCGCGGGAACGGCATCATCCAGCCGCTCATCGTCCGCCGCGTCAACGGCTTGCTCGAACTCATCGCCGGCGAACGCCGCTGGCGGGCCGCCGGCCAGGCCGGACTGAAAGAGGTTCCGGTCATTGTCCGCGACGCGACCGATCTCGAAGTGCTCGAATTCGCCCTGGTCGAGAATCTGCAGCGCGAAGACCTCAACCCCATCGAGGAAGCGCAGGCCTACAAGCGCCTCGCCGAGGAGTTCAAACTGCGCCAGGAAGAAATCGCCGCCAAAGTCGGCAAAAGCCGCGCGGCCGTGGCCAACACGATGCGTCTTCTCGAGTTGGACGGCGAATTGCGGACGCACCTCGTGCAGGGGCGCCTGACGGTCGGTCACGCCAAGGCGTTGCTCGGCCTGCGCACCGCCGAAGACCAGCGCCACGTGGCCGCGCAGGTCATGAAAAAAGCCCTGTCCGTCCGCGCCACGGAGGATCTGGTCAATGCGCACCTGAGCAAAGGCGGCGCGGTGCGCAAGGGTCGCACGCGCCAGAAGCGCCCGGTTTCCGCGGCGGTGCAGCATCTGGAAAACCGCCTTCAGCAGCATCTTTCCACGCGCGTGGAGATCCATCATGGCGACGACAAAGGCCGCATTCTCATCGAGTATTACGGCACTGACGACTTGCAGCGCCTCCTTGGGCAGCTAGGTTTGTCGGAGGAATAAGATCATGCCCGCAACCGTTTCCCCGTTCCGCCGTCTCGTCAACTTTATCGACAGTGATTACTTCACGGGCGACGCAGCAGTGATCCGCAACCAGCCCGAGCGCATGGAATGGAGTCGGCTCGTGCCCTTCATCATCCTCCACCTCGGTTGCCTCGGCGTCATTTGGACCGGATGGAGCTGGATCGCGGTGGCCACCGCGGCGTTCCTTTATTTCGCCCGCATGTTTCTCATCACCGGGTTTTACCACCGCTATTTCAGTCACAAGACCTTCCAGATTTCGCGCGCCGGCCAATTCGTCGCGGCTTTCCTCGGTCTGACCTGCACGCAGCGCGGTCCGCTTTGGTGGGCCTGGGTGCACCGCCACCACCACAAGCATTCCGACGAAGAGGAAGATTTCCATTCCCCCGGAGTGCAGGGCTTCCTCTGGTCGCACATCGGATGGATCACGAGCAGCTGCAATTTTCCGACCGATTATTCAAAGATCAAAGATCTCGCGAAATTCCCCGAGCTGGTTTTTCTCAACCGCTTCGACCTGATCGGACCGGTCTTCCTCGCCCTGGTCATGCTCGGATGGGGTTGGCTGCTGCAGGCTTTCTTCCCCGCGCTCGGGACCACGCCGCTGCAGATGCTGCTCTGGGGTTTCTTCATCAGCACGACCTTCCTCTTCCACGGCACCTCCTGCATCAACTCGCTGGCCCACGTGCTGGGCAGGAAGCGCTATGACACGCATGACGACAGTCGCAACAGCATGATCCTCGCCTTCATCACGCTGGGTGAGGGCTGGCACAACAACCACCACCGCTACCAGGCCGCCGCGCGCCAAGGCTTCTACTGGTGGGAGTTGGACCCGACCTATTACATGCTCAAAGTGCTCTCGTGGTGCGGGATGATCAGGAATCTGCGTCCCGTGCCCGAGTCGGCCTACCGCGAGGAAGGGCGCATCGGCAGACGGGTATCGGCGTGAGTCGCGAGCGTTTGGCCGTCATCGGCGGCGGCATTGCCGGACTCGGGGCCGCGTGGTTGCTCCGCCGGCGCTATAACGTGACTGTTTTCGAGCGCGAACAACGCATCGGCGGGCACTCCAACACCGTCGAGGTCGACGAGAACGGGCGCCGCGTGCCGATCGACACCGGGTTCATGGTGTTCAACAAGGTGACTTATCCGCATCTGGTGCGCTTGTTCGACGAATTGCGCGTGCCGGTCAAGCAGACCGAAATGAGCTTCAGTGTCCGCCACGAGGGCCTCGATGTGGAATACAACGGCATGGGTCTCAACCGCGTTTTCGCCCAACGTGCCAATCTGGTCCGTCCGCGCTTCCTCAAACTCCTCGCCCAGATCCTCCGCTTCTTCCGCGTGGCCAATGCCTCCCTCCACGACGAAGCCCTCGAATCGATGTCGCTGGATGAGTTTGCCCGCCGTCACCGCCTCGGCGACGATTTCCTCCGCCTTTATCTCGTGCCGATGAGCGCTTCAATCTGGAGCATCACGCCGGGCGGAGCGCTCGACTTCCCCGCTGCCACGCTGGTGCGCTTCTTTCACAACCACGGATTTCTCGGGGTGACCACGCATCATCCGTGGTTCACGGTTGACGGTGGTTCGCGCGAATATGTGAAACGCCTGCTGGCCGACCTGCCGCCCGTGCACGCCTCTTCGCCCGTCGCCTCGGTGGAAAACGGCGCGGATGGGGTCACCGTGCGGACCAAAGACGGTGCAACGCATGCTTTCGATCGCGCCATCCTCGCCGCCCACGCCGACGAATCGCTGGCCCTGCTCGCACAGCGTACGCCGCTGCAGGAAAAGCTACTCCCCGCTTTCCGCTACCAGGCAAATGAAACCCTTCTGCACACCGACACCATGGTCATGCCGAGGCGCCGGCTGGCCTGGGCTGCATGGAATTACCGGATGGAGCCAGGCGGGGAGGGGGAGCGTCCGTCCACCCATTATTGGATGAATCGCTTGCAGGGTGTTTCGGACCGGGAGAGTTATTTTGTCAGCTTGAATTACGCGGACCGCATCGATCCGGACAAGGTGCTCTGGCGCACGAATTACACCCACCCGATTTTCGACCGCGCCGCGCTGGCTGCGCAGCACCATCTGCCCTCGATCAATGCCGAGATGCGCGGCCAGCGTATCTTTTTCGCCGGGAGCTATTTCCGCTACGGCTTCCACGAAGATGCGCTGGCTTCGGCCGTGCAATGTGCGCACGCCGTCTGCGGTGAGGATCCTTGGAGATGAACTCTTGTTTCTACGAGTGCGATGTCTTCCACCGGCGCTTGCGCCCCAAACAGCACGAGTTCCTCTACCGCGTTTTTTATTTCTATCTCGATCTCGGGGAGTTGGCGCAGGCGGAGCAGAAGCTGAAACTTTTCGGCGTCAATCGTCCCAACCTCTACAGTCTGCAGGACAAGGACCATTTCCAATACGGCGGGAACATCCGTCCCATCACCGGCCATGTGCGTGAGTTTCTCGCGCGTTCCGGTTGTCCCCTCGAACCGGACGGCTCGATCCGCATGCTCTTCTTCCCGCGTTTCCTCGGCTACGTCTTCAATCCGATCACCATTTACTTCTGCTTCTCCGCCGACGGCAGACCGCACGCCAGCGTGGTCCAGGTGGGCAACACGTTTCGGGAATTGAAACCGTATCTGGTGCCGTGCGCGCCGGACGGGAAATGCGACTTCGAGGTCCGCGTGCCCAAGGAGTATTACGTCTCGCCGTTCAGTCCGGTCGATCTCGACTTCCATTTCCGCCTGCATTTGCCGGATGACAAACTGCGGGTCTTCATCGACGACAACGATGCGGAGGGGAAGGTCTTGGTCAGCACCTTGACCGGACAGCGCCGTGAAATGACCTTCGGCAACCTGGCCAAATTCACCGCCAAGTTCCCTTTCATCACACTCAAGGTCATCGGCCTGATCCATTGGCAGGCCTTCCGCCTCTGGCTCAAGCGGATGCCTTTCTACTGGAAAGAGTCGCGCGCCGAAGACCAGCGGGGCGTCTTTCGTCCGCACAAGTCATTGACGAAGAAATCTTAAGAACTGAACAAGCCTATGTTGCATCATGATGCAAATACTCTATGCTTTGATGCATGAGGACAACATTGACCATTCAAGACACGCTCCTGCGCCGGGCCAAGGAGGTATCCGTCCGGCGTGATCTTTCCCTCGGCGAATTGGTCGAGGAGGGGCTGAGGGTGACGTTGGGTTCCCGGCCGAAAAGCGGGCGCGGCGCCGTGCGTCCACTCAAGACGTTCCGCGGCGATGGCGTGCAACCCGGAGTGGACTTGGCGTCTTCTTCCTCGCTGCTTGAGGTCATGGAGGGAGGTTGAATCTCCTCGACGTCAACGTGGTGGTCGCCGCGCACCGCGAGGATGCGGAGAACCACGCGGGCATCCGTGCCTGGCTCGAGTCGGAATTGGCCTCGCCCTCCGGCCTTGGTCTGTCGGACCTGGTCTTGAGCGGTTGTTTGCGGGTCATCACGCATCCGAAAATTTTCCGTCAGCCCACGTCCCTGAGCGAAGCGTTCGAGTTCGTCGAGGACCTGCGCTCCCGTCCCGAGGTGCATATTTTCGCCCCCGGCCCCGATCACTGGAGTATTTTCATCTCCCTCTGCCGGCGCTCCGGCGCGCGGGGCAATCTGGTCCCCGACGCGTATCATGCTGCTTTGGCCATGGAATGGGGTTGCCAATGGGTCACTCTGGACCGAGGTTTCGCCCGTTTTCCCGGCTTGCGCTGGCGGCATCCGCTCGACTGAACGATGAACTACGCCCCGATCCTTTTCTCCGTGCTCTCCCGCCTGCAACGCGGGCGCTTGCGGATGGTTTTGCCCGACGGGAGCGAGAGGGTTTTCGGCGGGTTGGGGGAGGAACCGCGGGCGGAGATCCGGGTCAAGGACGCCGCGTTTTTCCGGGTCTGCGTGCTGGGCGGTCCGGTCGGCTTTGGGGAGGCCTACATGGACGGGTTGTGGGAGACGGGCGACCTTGTTGCGGTCATTGCCTGGTTCATCCGCAATGCGGACGAATCGACCGTGCTCGAAGGGTCGGGCAAGACGGACCGGCGGATCGGGCTGATGAATCTCGCCCATCGCGCGGCGCACCGGTTGCGTCCGAACAGCTTGCGCACCAGCCGCCGCAACATCAGCGAGCACTACGACCTGAGCAACGATTTCTTCGCGCTGTGGCTTGATCCGACCATGACCTATTCGTCGGCTTACTGGGATGGTCCGGACCAGACGCTCGAGCAGGCACAGGTGCGCAAATACGACGTGCTCTGCCGCAAACTGCGGTTGGTGCCGTCCGATCACGTGCTCGAAATCGGCAGCGGGTGGGGCGGGTTTTCCCTGCACGCCGCAAAAAACTTCGGTTGCCGTGTGACCACCGTGACCATATCGCAAGCGCAGTTCGATGAAGCATCACGCCGGATCGCCGGCGCGGGGTTGTCCGAGCGGATCGATCTGCGTTTGCAGGATTACCGGACGCTGACCGGCCAGTTCGACAAGATCGCCTCGATCGAAATGCTCGAGGCGGTGGGGGACAAATACCTCGACGGGTATTTCGCGCAAGGCCAGCGCCTGCTCGCCCGGAAGGGGCTGCTCGGGCTGCAATACATCACGTGTCCGGACGCCCAATACGAAGTGCTGCGGCGCGGGACGGATTTCATCCAGCGGCACATCTTTCCCGGTTCCCTCCTCAACAGCATCGGGCGGGTCAACACCGCGCTCAACCGCACGGGCGATCTGTTCCTGCACGATCTCGACGACATGGGGCCGTATTACGCGCGGACCTTGCATGTCTGGCGGGAGAACTTCCATCGCGTGCTCGACGCGGTGCGGGCGCAAGGGTTTGACGACACCTTCCTCCGGAAATGGGACTACTATCTGGCCTATTGCGAGGCGGCCTTCGCCGCGCGGCATATCAGCGTGGTGCAGGCGGTCTACACGCGGGCGGACAACGAGACGCTCGACTGGCCGACGGGATTGGACAGGGGGTGCTCGTGATGCCGGAGTGGGGCGAGTTCTGGCGGTTGATGGCTTTCGCGCTGGTTATTCCGGTCGTCATGATGGCCGGCGTCTGGTTGCTCGCGCGGGTCCTGGACAACGCGGGGATCGTCGACATTTTCTGGTCCTACGGGTTCATCCCGGTGGCGGTGGTCTGCGGGGCGGTGGCCGGCGGAGATGCCACGCGCAATCTCCTGCTTGTTCTCATGGTCACTATTTGGGCGGCGCGGCTCGGGACCTATTTGCTCATTCGCGTGGCCAAGCACCATCCCGAGGAGGACGGACGCTACGCCGCGCTACGGCAGCAGTTTCCGCGGCGCACGTGGCTGATGTTTTTCGGATTCTTCGAGGCGCAAGGCGTGCTCATCGTCCTCTTGAGCGTTCCCTTCGTGCTCGTTTTCATCAACGGGGCGCCGGGGCCGGGTCTTTTCGAGTATGCGGGTGCCGCGCTGTGGCTGGCCGGAATGCTCGGCGAGTCGGTCGCCGATGGGCAATTGAACCGGTTCCGCAAAGACCCGGCCAACAAGGGCAAGACCTGCCGGGTGGGGCTGTGGAACTACTCGCGTCACCCGAACTACTTCTGCGAGTGGCTCGTCTGGGTCGGGTATTTTGTCTACGCGCTGGGCTCGCCGGGCGGGTGGATGGCGGTCTATGCTCCTGCGCTCATGTATTTGTTTTTGACCAGAGTGACGGGAATCAAGGCGACCGAGGAGCATGCGGTGCGCTCGCGCGGTGAGGATTACCGGAAGTATCAGCGGACCACGAATGCGTTCTTCCCGTCGTTCCCGCGGCGGGCTTCATGAGTTTCCTCGACCGGACGCTGGAGAAAGGTCTGCTCCCCGATGTCGTCATCCGGGCGGGGATCAAGCATCTGCTGGCCGGCAAGCTGAAGGACGAAAACCGCGGCGGGGTCGAGGCGCAGCAGAAGGCGCTGATGGATTTCGTGCGCGAATTGAAATCGCTGCCCATCGCGGTGAAGACGCGCGAGGCCAACGAGCAGCATTACGAGGTGCCGACGGAATATTTCCAATACGTGCTCGGTCCGCGCATGAAATACAGCAGCGGGCTCTGGCCGACGCGGCACACCACGTTCGAGGAATCAGAGGAAGCGATGTTGGCGCTGAGTTGCCAGCGCGCGCAGTTGGAGAACGGTCAGCGGGTGCTCGAGCTCGGCTGCGGATGGGGGTCGCTCACCCTCTGGATGGCGGAGAAATACCCGGACTCGCGCATCCTCGGGGTTTCCAACTCGCGCACCCAGAAGGAATACATCATGGGCCAAGCGGCGCGGCGCGGGCTGCGCAATGTGGAAATCCACACGGCCAACGTGGCGGAGTTGGATTTGCCGCGGGAGGAATTCGACCGCGTGGTCTCGGTCGAGATGTTCGAGCACATGAAGAATTACGAGCTGCTCCTGCGCAAGGTGGCCTCATGGATGAAGCCCGGTGGGCTGCTCTTCGTGCACATCTTCACCCACCGGACGCTGGGCTACCACTTCGAGGGCAAGGATCCGAGCGACTGGATCACGCGGTATTTTTTCGAGGGCGGGACGATGCCCTCGGACGATCTGCTCGCCCATTTCCAGGACGACCTGAAACTGCGCGATCATTGGTGCGTCAACGGGACGCATTACGCCCGCACTTCCGAGGCCTGGCTGGCCAACATGGACAAACACGAGGCGCAGATCACCCCGATCCTCGCGGCAACTTACGGTGCGGACAACGTGACCAAGTGGCGGGTCTATTGGCGCGTGTTTTTCATGGCCTGCGCCGGTCTTTGGGGATACCGCTACGGCGAGGAATGGATCGTCTCGCATTATCTCTTTGCCAAATGAGGACGCTCCTTCGTGCCTGCGCAGCCGGCGTGATGATAGCCGGCGCCCATGCGGCCGGGGATTGGATCGAGCAAGGTGACAGCTTGGACCGCGGCTTCAAGTCGGCCGAGGCGCTGGCCGCCTACCAGAAAGCCCTGGCCGCGGATCCGGACAAGGCCGACCTTCTGCGCAAGATCAGCAAGCAATACGTCGAAATGGTCCTCGATGCGCCCTCGAAGAAGGAAAAGCTCCGTCTGGCCCAGCTCGGCTATGACACCGCTCTGCAGGCCAAAAAGCTCGCGCCGAACGATCCCGAGGTGCGGGTGACGGTGGCTGTCGCCGCCGGGCGGTTGGCGTTCTACAGCGAGTCGCGCCGGCGCTTGGAGCTTTCCAGCGTGGTGCGTTCCGAGTCGGCCGAAGCGGTCAGACTCGACCCCCGTTTCGCCCTCGGATGGCATGTCCTCGGGCGGTGGAATTACGAGATTGCCAACTTGAATCCGTTGCTCCGTGTCGTGGCCGAGGCGGTCTACGGCAAGATGCCGCCGGCGTCGAACGACGAGGCCATCCGCGCTTTGTCGCGGGCCGTCCAACTCGAGCCGGGCAACGCCCTCTTCCACGCCGAGTTGGGTCGTGCTTATCTGGCCGCCGGACGCAAAGACGAGGCCAAGCGCGAACTGCAAAAATCCCTGACCTTGCCCCGCCGGAGCCGGGATGACGCCGGGGCGCAAGACCGCGCCAAGCAGGCCCTGCGAGGCCTTTGATCTGCCATGTCCGCCCGCAAAGTCCTCATTTTCACCACGGGTTTCGGCGATGGCCACAATTCGGCGGCCCGCAATGTCCGCGATGCTTTCCAGCATCTGGGAGGTTTCGATGCCGAGGTGCACGATCCCTACGTCGCGGTGAATCCGCGGGCCTCCAAGACGCTGCAGGTGGCTTACAACTTCTCGATCCAGCGGGTGCCGGTGACATGGAAGGCTTTCTTCTGGCTCTATGACAAAACTCCCGTCTTCGACTGGACCTTGCCGACGCTGGGTACGCTGAAGGAAGCGCTGCGCGTTCTGCTTTCCGAAAAAACTCCCGCCGCCGTCGTGACCACTTACCCGGTCTACAGTTACCTCTTGCGCGAACTGATGGAGAGCGGCGAGGCACCCCGTTGTCCGCATTTCATGGTGGTGACCGATTCGATCGTCATCAACCGCGTGTGGAACCTCGCTCCGGCCGACTGGGTGCTGGTGGCCAACGAACCGACCCGCGAGGCCATGGTGCAGGGCGGCACGCCGCGGGACAAAATCGCGGTGCTCGGCTTTCCGGTCAGCCCGCGCTTCGAGGAACTGGCGCGCCGTCCGTTGCCGGCCGGCCCGCCGTGGAAAATCCTCTACCTGCCCTCGGGCAGCCGGCGCACGGTGTCGTGGGTGGTGCGCGGCCTGACCGGGTTGCCGGGCATCGAGTTGACGGTCGTGACGGGACGGCACCAGCACTTGCACGGATTTTTGAAACGCCTCGACCTGCCCGCCAACGCTTTCAAGTTGCTCGGGTGGACGGACCGCATGCCGGAATTGCTGGCCGAGAGCCATCTTTTCATCGGCAAAGCCGGCGGCGCCATCGTGCAGGAAACCCTGGCCATCGCGCGTCCCATGATCATCAGCCATGTCGTCGCGGGTCAGGAGGAGGGCAACGTGACGCTTCTGGCCGACATCGGGGCCGGCGCCCTGGCCACCACGCCGGAGAAAATCGTGGAGACGGTCCGCCGCGCCATGCTTGAGAACGGCGGGGCGGAGTGGGCGCAGTGGCGGGAAAACCTTCTGAAGGTCAGTCACCCCGCCGCCGCGCGTCAGACGGCGGAGTTTGTCGCGGCGAAGCTCTGAGCGGCCGCCGGATGGCAATGTCGCGGTCCACCCCGGACGCTCAGAAGGTGCCGTAAGACGTTCGGCCGTAAGTTCCGCGTCCGGACCAGGCCATGATGCGTTCGGCATCCTCGAAGATGTGTTTCGTCTTGCTGCCGAGTTGCACGAGGATGACTTCGCGCCCGTTGAGGCGTCCGCTCGAGACGAGGCAGCGTCCGGCCGCGTCGGTGTAGCCGGTCTTCATGCCATTGTAGGCGGCGGAGCGTTCGAGCAGTTTGTTGGTGGTTTCGAGCCGGGTGACGCGTCCGGTGTTGTGGCGGAAATAGACGACACGCTGTTGCATCATGCGGCGCAGCACGGGATCGCGGTAGGCGAGGAAGGCGATGCGGGCGATATCGCGCGCGGTGGAGAACTGGCCGGCGGGCAGGCCGTGGCTGTTGACGAAATACGAACTGCGCGCGCCCAGCGACCACGCGGCGCGGTTCATGTTTTCCGCGAAAGCGGCTTCCGTGCCGCTGTGGTCGCGGGCTAGGGCGGCGCAGGCGTCGTTGGAGCTTTTGACCATGATGGATTCGAGCAATGCGCGGCGGGTGTAGCGTTCGCCGGGACGCAAGCCGAGTTTGGTCGGTTCGACCCGCGTGTCCTCGGGCATGATGGTCACCGGGGCATCGAGGTGACCGCGGCGGGTGACGAGCAGCGCGGTGAGGAGTTTTTGCGTGCTGGCGGGGACGCGGCGGGCGTCGGCATTTTTCTGGAAGAGGACTTCGCCGGTGCGCGCGTCGATCATGACCGCCGATTCGGCGTAGAGCGCCGGGGCGTTGGCCGGCCAGACGGGGGTCTGGCTCGGGGCCGCAGCGACCGGGGCGGGTGCGGGGGTGGCGCGGCGCGTTTCGCGCGGCGCGGTGCAACCGGTGAGGACGAGGACGGCTAAGAGCAGGAGGACGGACTTCATGTGTGTTTTTCGACCATGGCGTAGGCGTTGTGATTGTGGATGCTTTCGAAATTTTCCGCCTCGACTTGCCACCAGGTGATGCGGTGATCGGCATCGACCTGCGAAGCGATGTTGCGCACGAGGTCTTCGACAAAAACCGGATTGGCGTAGGCGCGTTCGGTCACCGCTTTTTCGTCCGGGCGCTTGAGCACGCTGTAAAGCTCGCTGCTGGCCGAACGTTCGATGAGCGAAACCATCTCGGCCAGGTGCGGGGGATGCCCGGCGCGCAGACGCAGGGTGACTTGTCCACGCTGGTTGTGCGCCCCGCTGCTGCTGATCGCTTTCGAGCACGGGCAGAGGGTTGTGACATTGGCGATGACGGTGGTGACGAGGTCGCAGTGGCGGCTTCCCGCGGTGGCGCTGAAGCGGGCGGTGTAATCGACCAGGCCCGGCGCGCCCGTCACGGGGGCTGTTTTCCGGAGGAAGAAGGGGAACTCGAACTCGAGGTGGGCCCGCTCGCTGTGCAGGCGCTTGATCAGCGTGCGCAGCAGGTGCTCGATGTCCTCTTGGTGGAGGACCGGTCCGTGGTCCTGCAAGACCTCGAGAAACCGGCTCATGTGCGTGCCCTTGAACTCCTGGGGTAGTTCCACGGTCAGCTGCACCGTGGCGATGGTGCTTTGCGGTGCCCCTCCGTCGACGGCAATCTGGATGGGGAAGCGGAGGTTTTTCACCCCGACGCGGTCGATGACGATGCGGCGGTGGTCGGGTTCGCTCTGCGTGTCGCGCAGGGGGGTCGCGCTGTCCTCCGGTTGTTTCATGGGCCGCGAATCTAAGCCGTCCCGGCCCGCGGCGCAAAAGTGAATTGTCCGGTTGGCCGGATACGCCGCCGCGGTTACGCTGGACCCCGGTGAAAAAGCTCACGGTCCACGAAATCTACTGTTCGGTGCAGGGCGAGAGCACCTGGGCCGGGCTGCCCTGCGTTTTTGTGCGGCTGACTTTCTGCGACCTGCGCTGCACCTACTGCGACACGGAATACGCGTTTTACGAGGGATCGAAAATGCCGCTGGATGAGATCGTGGCCAAAGTGCGGGATTTCGGGTGTCCGCTGGTCGAGGTGACGGGCGGCGAACCGCTGCTCCAGCCGGCATGCCTGCCCCTTCTGGCCATGCTCTGCGATGCGGGTTCCACCGTGCTGCTGGAGACCTCGGGGGCGCACGATATCGGCCCGGTCGACGCGCGCGTTCACCGGATCATGGATTTGAAGACGCCCTCGAGCGGGGAGTGCGGCCGCAATCTCGTGACCAATATCGCGCACCTCACCGAACGCGACGAGGTGAAGTTCGTCGTCGGATCGCGGGAGGATTACGAATGGACGCGGGAAAAGATGGGCGAACACGACCTCGCTTCCAAGGTGCGGGCTGTCCTGCTCAGTCCGGTTTTCGGGAAAATCTCACCGGCCGAGATCGTGGCTTGGATGCTTGAGGACAAATTGCCCGCCCGTTTCCAATTGCAGATGCACAAGTTCATCTGGGAGCCGCGGGCGCGGGGTGTTTGACCATTGGCCGCGGGGCGCTAAAAGGAGACGATGATTATCACGCTGACGAAGATCTTTCATTTCGAGGCCGCGCACACGCTGCCCAACGTGCCGCCCGGCCACCAGTGCGCGCGGATGCATGGGCACAGCTACAAGGTGGAAGTTTCGGTGACTGGAGCGGTCGGGGCGGAGTCCGGCTGGCTGATGGACCACGCGGAGATCAGCAAGGTGGTCAAGCCGCTCATCGCGCGTCTCGACCACCGGTATTTGAACGACATTCCCGGGTTGGAGAACCCCACGTTCGAACAGCTGGCGGGCTGGTTGTGGCGCGAATTGCAGCCGGATTTGCCGCAGCTCAGCGCCATCGAGATCCACGAGACGCCGACCTCGCGCTGCCTCTATCGCGGCGCTTAGTGCCGGATGCTGATGTCCTGCACCCGGGCTACGAGGAAGCGGCTGAGGAGCAGGTAAAGCGCGAGCATCGGCACGGTCACGAGCAGGGCGCCCGCGGCGAAGAGCCCGGGCTGCCCGGCCAGGCTGTCGGCATGGAGTAAGCGCAGACCGAGCGGCAGGGTGAACATCTCCGCGTCCTGCATGAGGATGGCGGCGACGACGTATTCGTTCCACGCCGCGGCGAAGGAAAAAAGGGCGGTCACGGCCAGGCCCTGACCCGAAACCGGGAGCACCACGCGCCGGAAAATCTCCGCCGGCGAGCAGCCGTCCATGGCGGCGGCTTCCTCGATAGTCTCGGGAATGGTGTCATAAAAACTTTTCATCTGCCAAATGCAAAAGGGCAACACGGTCGCCGCGTAAATGAGGATGAGCCCGAGGAAAGTGTTGATCAGGTGCAATTGCACGAGGATGAGGAAGATCGGCAGTAAAAGCATGGTGGCGGGAAAGATCTGTGTGACGAGGAGGCTGTTGAGCACGGCCAGCCGTCCGAAAAAGCGGAAACGCGAGAGCGCGTAGCCGGCGGTGGCCGAAACGACCACGCCGACCGCGGTGACGGCCAGCGCGACAATGAAAGAGTTGGCCAGCCAGCGCGGGAAGTCGGTGGTGGTCAGGAGTTGCACGAAATTGCCCGCGCCCAGGGCGGCCGGCATCCGCCAGGCGGCGCCTTCGCCGGTCGCGCCCGGTTCGAGGGCAAGCACGGCGATCTGCCACAGCGGCGCCGCGCAGACGAAGGAGGCCAACCCGAGCACGACCCAAGCCAGCAACCGCCGCAGCGGGTGCACCGCCGGTTTGCGCGGCGCGAAGCGATTTGTTTCGGTTCCGTGTTTCACCGGGACGAGAAGAGAGAAGAAATCAGGCGGCGGGCGGGGGCAAGCACGGAGCGGTTTCTTTTGACAGCGGACCGTTGTGCCCCCGAAATTGGCGGCTCTTATGCGCCATTTGCTCGTCATCTGCCTCTGCTCCTGGCCGGTCGTCGCGTCGGCGGCCCGCTACGAGGCCCAAGGGGCGGACGAGGTGCGCTACCGCCTGACGCGCTCGGCGGATGGTCTCGAGTTGGTGGTTCTCGGCGCGGGGGTGGATCGTCCCGGCCAGACGCTTTTCGTCGTGATCGGCAGCCGGACCGGTCCGGGCAGCCCGCTCGTGCCGGGCGAGCGCGGAGCCGAGGGTTCGGCCGTCTGGTTGCCCTTCGCCGCCGACCTGGTGCTTATGGCCGGGCGGGGTGAAGGAGGCGAAGAGAACTTTAGCCGCCGGTGGGAGGGCACGCACTGGGGTCCGCGCGAAAAAGCCGGCCAGGCATTTTCGGTCGAAGCGGCCCCGGCGCAGGTCGTCCTGCGTCTGCCTCGGAAACTGATCGGTCACGACGGGAATCCGGCCTTGGCCGTTTATTTGAAGGATCTGGGCGCCGACGACGGATGGGGGCGGCTGTATGGCGCGATCGATCCCGCCACCTCGGCGGGCACCGGCGTGCGGACCATCCGTCATTACCTTGCGCTCGGGGAGGAGGGCTTCCGCCGCGCCGGGCGCACGGACCCCGGTGCGCCCAAAGTCCGTATTTACCAACTGCTGCCCCGCCTCTTCGGCAACACCAACGAGACGCGCCGGCCCAGTGGCACCATGGCGGAGAATGGTTCGGGAAAATTCAGCGACCTCGACGATGCCGCGCTCGACCAATTGCAGGCCATGGGCTTCACGCACATCTGGCTCACCGGCGTTCTGCAGCAGGCCACCGCGACCGACTATGCCGGGATCGGTGAACCGGCCGACGATCCCGATCTCCTCAAGGGTCTGGCCGGCAGTCCTTACGCCATCCGCGATTATTTCGATGTCTCGCCCGACTATGCCGACGACCCGGCCCGCCGCCGCGAGGAATTCAAGGCGTTGGTCGGCCGCCTGCACGCCCGCGGCCTGAAGGTGCTGGTCGATTTCGTCCCGAACCACGTGGCCCGCAGCCACGCGTCCGACGTCAAACCCGAGTTTTCCTTCGGGGCCAAGGATGACCGCTCCAAGTTTTTCCATCCCGGCAACAACTTCTTCTATCTCACGGAAGATGTCGAAGCGGCCGGCGAGGGCCCGCCGTTGCGCTTGCCGACGGTCGATGCCAACGGTCGTGCCACCAGCCCGACCGTGCAGGCGGCCGGCGGCGGCGACGGGTTGTTCGAGGGGGAGATGGAGTTCGGCCGTGTCACCGGAAACAATGCCGTCACCTGGTCGCCGGGGCAGGACACGTGGTACGAGACGGTCAAGCTCAACTACGGTTACGACTTCACCGATCCGGAAAAAGCCGTCCGCCGCTATCCACACGCCGCGCAACCCGGGCTTCCCGTACCCGACACGTGGAAGAAGATGGACGCGGTCATCGCCCACTGGCAGGAGTTCGGGGTCGACGGTTTCCGTGCCGACATGGCGCACATGGTGCCGCCCGAGTTCTGGCAGTGGCTCATTGCCCGCTCGCGCGGACGTGACGCCGGCGTTTACTGGGCGGCCGAGGCTTATGACACCGATCCGGCGCGTGTGCCCGGGGGCGACCCGCAGGTCGCGGCTGTGGCAGGGGACGCGGTCATGCCCGGGTTGCTCGCCGCGGGTTTCGACACGGTCTACGACGACCTGACTTATGACGCGTTGAAGGACATCTACGAAGGCGACGGCACGGCCAACGATCTCGACCGGCTGCCGCTCAATCCGTTCTTTTTCGACAACGCGCTGCGTTATGCGGAAAATCACGACGAAGTGCGCCTTGCTTCGCCCGCGGTGTGGGGAGGTGCCGGCATGGGAATCGGCCGCGCGGTCACGCCGCTGCTTTTCGGGCTCTCGCGCGGTCCGGTCATGGTCTACCACGGCCAGGAGGTCGGCGAACCGGCGCTCGGCGAGGAAGGTTTCGGCCGCGATGACGCGCGCACCACCATTTACGATTACTGGTCGATGCCGGAGTTCGTGAAGTGGGTCAACGGGGGGAAGTTCGACGGAGGGGGACTCTCGGAGGAGCAGCAAGCGCTGCGCGATTTCTACCGTCGTCTGCTGGCCGCGGTCGACCAACCGGCCTTCCGCGACGGCGGTTTTTACCCGCTCAATCCCGACAACCTGGTCAACCCCGCTTACGGCCGTGTCGAGGGCGCCGATCCCGGGCACTGGCTTTACGCCTACCTGCGGCACGATGCGGCCAGCGGCCAGCGCATGCTGGTGGTGGTCAATCTGCATGCTCGCGAAACCCTCCGCGACATCCGCCTGCGTTTCCCGCCCCGCGCCATGCGTTTCCTCGGATGGGACGCCTTGGCCGGTTCGCGGGTTGTGCCGGTCGTCGCGCGGGACGGCCTCGGGGATGTGCCGGGCGACTCGGCGGAGATCGCGACAACGCCGGCGGAGATGGCAGATCCCGGATTGCCGATCAAAGAGCTTCAACCGCTTTCCGCGGCGTATTATGAATTGAGCTCCCCCGCGGGACAATGAACCCTCCCCTCGGGTCAACCGCCCCATGATTTCCCTCCCGCTCCGACCCCGCCTCGTCGCCGTTGTTCTCGGTCTGCTGGCTGCCGCCGCGTGGCCGGCCTGCGCCCAGTCGCCCCCCCCGCTCCGGTCGTTCCTCGGTTGGATGCCGGTCCAGCCGGTCCGGGCCGGCGGCCAACTCTTGCTCGACATGAACCGGTTCTATTTTCACCCCCCGCAGTCCGCCGAGCGCGTCGTGCTGCCCGAGAAGGTCGAGGGGCTCGACGGTTTGCAATACGAGCCCGGGGCCCGCGTGCTTCGCGCGCAGGTGGCCAAGGATGCCTCCGGTCTGATCGAGATCCCGGTGAGCATCGTCGATGACGCCATCGCCCCGGCTGCCGCTCTCGGACGCAAGGAAACAAGCCGCGCGGTCAGCACCGAGGAAGAGCAGGCCAAGGTCGTGCGCGAGGGCGTTCTGGTCATCGCCGTGCAACCGGCCGACGGATATCTTTTCGCCTACCAGCCCGCGGCCGGGCGCACCGTTCGCGATGTCCATGTGGCGGGAGATTTCAACGGCTGGAGCACGACCTCGCACCGCCTGTTGCCGGGGTCGGGCGGACACGAGCTCTTCGTCGCTTTGCCGCCGGGTTCCCATCCCTACAAATTCGTGGTCGACGGCGAGTGGATAACCGACGCGGGCAACCCCGAAAAGTCGGACGATGGCACCGGCAACGAGAATTCGGTGGCCCGGGTCGGCGGGAACGACCGGGGGTACCCGCCTGTGGTCTATGGCGAAAAGGTGTCGGCCGGGCGCTGCCTTTTCCGGATCGTCGGCGGGGATATCACGCAACTTTCCTCCGTGTTGCAGTTGCCCGGCGGCGGCAGCGTCATTGTGCCGCACGAACGCGACGGGGACCTTGTTTCGGTCGATGCGGTGGACGCCCCCGCGGGATCATGGGTGCGTCTAATCGCGGCCGACGGACGGGGCAACACGAGCCACGCGGCCCGCGTTCCGGTCGTGGAGCCCGACGGCTTCCAGTGGCAGGACGGCATCATTTACTACGCCTTCACCGACCGGTTCGCCAACGGCAACGAGTTGAACGACCGGCCGGTCGACGACGAGCGCGTCCTGCCGGCGGCCAATTACCAGGGCGGCGATTTCGAGGGCATCAGCCGCAAGATCGACGAGGGCTACTTCCGCGACCTCGGCGTCAATGTCCTCTGGCTGGCGCCGCTCAACCGGAATCCGGACGGCGCGTGGCAGGAATACCTGCCACCTTACCGCCACTACACGGGCTACCACGGGTATTGGCCGGTTTCGCATACCGAAGTCGAGCCCCGGTTCGGCGGCGAAACCGCGCTGCAGGAAATGATCGGTGCCGCGCACAGCAACGGCATGTTTATCATCGCCGACCTCGTGCTGAAGCATGTCCACACCGACCATCCGCTTTGGACGGAGAACCCCGGCCTTTTCGGTCCCTTGGAATTGCCCGACGGCACGAAGAACCTCCGGCGGTGGGACGACCACCAGTTCACCACCTGGTTCGAGGAGTGGCTGCCGGGATTCGACTTCCGCAATCCCGAAGCGGTCAAATTCCTCATCGGCAACGCGGTGGATTTTGCCGTGCGGTTCAACCTCGACGGCTACCGGCTCGACGCGGTCAAGCACATCGAACGCGATTTCTGGTGGAAATACCGCACGGCCATGCGCGCCGCGGTCGATCCCGGCCGGCGGGTCCCCCTCTACAGCGTCGGGGAAACCTTCATGGACCGCGAGGGCATCATGAGTTTCGTCGGGCCCAACATGCTGGACGGGCAATTCGATTTCCCGCTCTATGACACAATCATCGATGTTTTCGCCAAGCAGACCCGGGGGCTCGACGAGCTGGAGAAATCATTGTCCACCTCCGAGTTGGTTTACGGCAAAGAGACGCTGATGTCCCCGCTGCTCGGGAACCACGACAAGGCGCGTTTCATGGCCTATGCCGACGGCGACCTGCCCCATCCAGAGGAGGCCGACGAGGAGGAAGTGGGTTGGAATTTCCCGCCCGAGGTCGACCAATCGCAGGCTTACGAGAAACTCAAACTCGGGTTGACCTTCATCCTCTCCATCGACGGCGTGCCGATGATCTATTACGGCGACGAGATCGGAAAAAGCGGCGCGGGTGATCCGGACAACCGGCGCATGATGCGCTGGGGCGACGACGTGACGGCGGAGGAGGCTGCGGTCCGCACGCATTTCAGCAAGGTGGCCGCCGTGCGGAACAAGCATCCGGCCCTGCGCTACGGCAGCCGGCGGGCTCTGGTCGCGGAAGGCGACCGCTATGCTTTTGTCCGGGCGCATCTCGGCGATACCGTGCTGGCCGTGTGGAACCGCGGTGGCACGACCACGGAATTCAAACTCGCGACCGGCCCGGAAATGCCCGACGGCGCCTACGTCGATGCGCTGTCCGGGCAGGAAATCGAGGTCAAAGACGGCCGGACTGATTTCCGGCTCGAGGCGATGAAGTCGGCCCTTTTTGTGACCAAGGAAGGTTGATCAACCTGGCAGATTCTTCCAGACGAAGAGCACGAGGGACGCGAGGATCAGGCAGAGGACAAGGAATTTGATCTGGGCGAGGCGGGCGTCCGTCTTGCGCCGGCGGGCGGGGCGCCGGCGGGAGGAACCGCCGCGGATGAGATGATCGGCCGGCCGCGGCAGGTCGAGCGAAGCCACGTTGCTGTTCATTCTGGTGCGCCGTTCCGGTTCGGGTTTCGGCCGGACCGTCTTCGGTCCTTGCCGCACCGCTTTCTCCGCCGCGGCCACCTCGCGCAGCAGGCGCTCGTGTTCGGCCTGCAGCCGCGCGGCTTGTTCCGAGAGGGGGTTGCTCGAGGGGCGGCGCGACATGGTCCCGTCAGTTCGAGGAACCGAGTTGGATGAACCAGAGGAGCAGGCCGATCAGCCCCAGTGCGCAGAGTGGCAGGGTGAAAGCGAACCCGGCCATGAGCCAGTAGCCGAAGCCGCGGTCGCCGCCCGGCGCATCATCGCCGTAGGGACTGCCCGCCGCGCTGCCGGTCTCCTCGTCGGCGGCCACTTGCGCTTGGGCTTTGACATAAACCGAACGGGCGTCCTCCACCGCGCCGGTGGCCCTGGCAAGTTCTTTGGACAGATTCCCGGCGGTCCAGTCCTTGGGATTGATCGCCTCCAATTCCTGCAGGTAACCGCTGAAGCTTTCCTGCACATTCTTGAGGATTTCGAGGCGTTTGAGAGTCTGGTCGGTCTCGCGCTGGATGTGCACGAGGGACGAGGTGAATTTGTCGACCATCTCGGCCCGACCGGAGTCGAATTGCTCCTGTTTGCGCCCGAGTTCCTCCAGCTTCTGTTTCTCCCGCTCGAGTTGTTCGGCTTGGCGCCGGAGGGCGACGAGCCGTTCCTGGGCCTGCGCCACCTGGTCGTCGATTTGTTCGACGGTCGGTGCCGCGCCCGGGGTGTCGTCGTCGAGGTCGAGGAAATCTTCGCGTTGCGATCGTAGTTCGGCCATAAGTCGCTCTCCGACCGGAAGGTAGTTTCGCGGGCGTGTCGCCGGCGAGAAAAAATCGACGGCCGGGTGCGGATTGGTCGATGCCGCCGGCAGTCGGCATCGGGTTGCCGGGATTTGCACCCGGGACCCGTGGCCGCTGCGACCGCTCACCGGCGATGAGCTGCGCCGCTTGCGTTTGGTCGGGTCCTGTCCTTAACTCATCAAATGGTGGCCACAGCTTACAGATACATCGTCGCCGAGGCGGGTGTCCGGGGCGGTCACGCCCGCGTCGAGGGCACGAGGATCGGCGTCCATGATGTTGTAGCCTACTTTTTGCTCGGCTCCCATCTCGAGGAAGTCGCGGCGCGATTTCCTGACCTGAGCAGGGCGCAGATCTACGAATGCTTGGCCTACTACGAGGATCATCGCTCCGAGATTGAATCGTTGGCACTACCCCAGACGAAAAATCCGGCTGCGTGAGGTTTTTCCTCGATCATGACGTGCCGCGCCATCTGGCGGGCGTGCTGCGGCGTCATGGTCACCAAGTCGAGTTGGTCCCCGAAGTGATGGCACCCGAAGGCGATGACGAGGAAGTCTTTGCCTACGCTGTGGAAAAGAAGGCCATCATGCTCACATGCAACCGGAACGATTTTCTCGCCCTGGCC
>JBBECM010000027.1:0-39501 GCA_040881855.1 Chthoniobacterales bacterium
CCCCCCGCTACAACATTCCCCCACCCGGTAGGGGCGGCTGGCCCAGCCGCCCGCACGCCGGACAAAGAAAGGCAGCGGACCCTACCAACCGGAACCTTTCGTGCCGGCCGGATCAAACTTCCCCAAACCTCCACCCCTGACCTAAACTTCTCCTTGCCCATGGACGTCGAAATCCTTTCCCGCATCCAATTCGCGTTCACGGTGATGTTTCATTACCTCTACGTGCCGCTGACCATGGGTCTGGGCGTTGTCCTGGTCATGATGGAAGCGATGTGGCTCAAGACGGGGTCGCCCAAATACCACAACATGGCGCGCTATTGGACGCGGGTCTTCGGTCTGACCTTCGCCATCGGGGTGGCCACCGGGATTGTCCTCGAATTCGAATTCGGGACCAACTGGGCCGCCTACTCGCGCTTTGTCGGCGACATCTTCGGCAGCGCCCTGGCCGCCGAGGGCATCTTCGCCTTCTTCCTCGAGTCCGGCTTCCTCGCCATCCTTCTTTTCGGCTGGAACAAGGTCGGGCCGAAGCTCCACTTCTTCGCCACCTGCATGGTCTGCCTCGGGGCCCACTTCAGTGCGGTCTGGATCGTCATCGCCAACTCATGGATGCACACCCCGGCCGGCTTCCGCATCGAATACCGGGGCGAGATCATGCCGCCCGGGTTCGTGCCCAATGCCGACCAGATCCTCAACTCGCGCGCGGTGATCGACGACTTCTGGGCCATGATCTTCAATCCCTCGTCGATGGAACGCCTCTCCCACGTCATCGTGGGATGCTGGCAGGCCGGCGCCTTTCTCGTCATCAGCATCAGCGCGTTCTACCTGCTGCGCGGACGGCACCTCGAATTCGCCAAGACCTCGCTCAAGGTCGCCTTGATTTTCGCGGCCATTGCTTCGTTGCTGCAGCTGGCCACCGGCGCCAAATCGGCCGACGGCGTGACCCGCAACCAGCCGGCCAAGCTTGCCGCGATGGAAGGGGTTTTCAAAACGCAGTCCAATGCCCCGATGTCCATCTTCGGCTGGCTCGACATGGAGAAAGAGGAAGTGGTCGGACTGCAGGTCCCCGGCATGCTCAGCATTTTGGTCGGGGGATCGACGGATACCGTGGTGACCGGACTCGATGCCTTCCCCAAGGAAGACTGGCCGCCTGTGCAGGCCGTGTTCCAATTTTACCACCTCATGATCGCCATCGGCATGGCGCTGATCGGCATCGCCTGGTTCGGGATTTTCCTCTGGTCGCGCGGCTGGCTTTTCAATCTCTCGAACCCCATCGTCCGCCTTTACTACGGGGTTCTGGTCTTGTCCGTGCTCGGTCCGCAGATCGCCAACCAGACCGGATGGTTCACCGCGGAAATGGGCCGCCAACCATGGATCGTCTACGGACTGATGCGCACCTCGCAGGGCCTGAGCGAAGTGGTCAAGGCCAACCACGTGATCGCCTCGCTCATCATGTTCACTTTCATCTACGCTCTCCTCTTTGCCGTCTTCCTCTACCTGCTGAACCGCAAAATCCAGCGCGGGCCCGACGACGAGGAGGAAAGCGAGGCCATGCCGACCAGTTGGGTCGCCCTCATGGAACGGCGCAAAGGCCAGGCCCGCGGCGCCGGTTGATCACCCCATGCTCGACCTCAACACCATTTGGTTCATTCTCGTGGGCGTCCTTTTCACCGGCTACGCCATGCTCGACGGCTTCGACCTCGGGGTCGGCGCGCTGCACCTTTTGGTCAAGAAGGACGAAGACCGCCGCATCTTTCTCAATGCCATCGGGCCGGTCTGGGACGGCAACGAGGTCTGGCTGGTCACCGGGGCCGGCGCCCTCTTTGCCGCCTTCCCCCTGGTCTATGCCGGGGTTTTTTCCGGGTTTTACCTGCCCTTCATGGCCTTGCTCTGCGGGCTCATCTTCCGCGCGGTGGCCATCGAATTCCGGAGCAAAGAACCGTGGGGCTGGTGGCGGCAAATGTGGGACCTCGGCTTTTCCCTCGGCAGCATCGGATCGAGTTTTCTCATCGGCCTGACCATGGGAAATATCCTCATCGGGGTGCAACTCAACGCGACCGGCAACTACACCGGCGGGGTCTGGGCCCTCTTCAATCCCTACGCCATCCTCCTCGGCTTCACCACCATCGCCCTCTTTGCCATGCACGGGTCGATCTTCCTCGTGATGAAAACCGAAGGGGAATTGCAGGCCCTCGTCCGCCGCTGGGTCAACCGCACGATCGGCCTCTTCCTCTTTTTCTACCTCATCCTCAACGTGGCCACCCTGATCTACGCGCCGCACTTGCTCGAAATCCTGCGCGCGCGGCCCTGGTTGGTCGCCGTCTTCGTCCTCAATGTTCTCGTCGTGCTGAACATCCCGCGCCAGAACGACAAGGGCAACGACTTCGCCGCTTTCCTTTCCTCCTGCGCCTCCATGGCCCTGCTCATGGCGCTCTTCGGCCTCACCGTTTATCCCAAGATGGTGCTTTCCATGCCGAACCCCGAACTCAGCCTGACCATCTACAACGCCGCCTCCACGGCAAAGACCCACATGATCATGCTCGTCATGGCCATCATCGGCATCCCCGTCGTCCTGGCCTACACCGTAAGCGTCTACTACATCTTCCGCGGCAAGGTGAAACTGACCGAGCACAGCTACTGAGCAGTTGCGGCCAGCCAGCTTGGAGCGGCGGACTATGTCCGCCGGAACCATTTCCGACAAAGCGACCGGCGGACACAGTCCGCCGCTACCACCCGGTAGGGTCCGGGTAGAAGCGGCGTCCCCGCCGCTTGTCGATCTTGGTTAAGCGGCGGGGACGCCGCTTCTACTTTTCCCGGCTCAAACGTAGGGAATAAACGCCGAGTGCACCTCGGGCGGGACGTCGATCATTTTGTAATCGGCGGACGAGACAAACAAGAGGCTCTGCTGGCCTTTGCCGAGCAGCTGGTTCTGTGTGTCATAAATTTCGTGGTCGAGGGTGACAAACTTCCGGTTGTATCCGCCGATGCGGATGCGCACGCTCACCGTCTCGAACTCGCGCGTCTCGCGGACGAACTTGTGCTCGAAGGAACGGGTCAGGATGTAAAACGAGGTGTTCTTCAGGTTGAACTTGGGCATGACCCGGTTGAAGAACAACTCGCGCGTCTTGCCGACCCACATGGCATACATGCCGAAGTAGACATTCCCCACCGAATTGGTGTCGGCATAGGTGGCGACAAACGAGTGGACGAACCACTTGCCCTCGAAATGCCCGCCGAGCGGATGCTGCACGGCCTCGACGAGCGACTTGGCGGTTTCGGTCAGGGTGGCCGGCGCCTCGGCCGCCGCGCGCACCGGACCCGGTCCGGCCGGCAAAGGCGGGGCGGCCAGCGGCGACATTTCGTCGGCCATGGCGCCGAGTTGGTCGGCGTCGCTGACAAAATCCTCACCCGCCGTCGGCTTGGCCAGGATCCAGAAAACATAACCGAGGGGCAGGAGCGACCCGATGATCATGAAGACCGGGTAGCCGAGGAGGTAACCGAAGGCGAAAATGACCACGGCAAGGCTGCCGAGGCAGAACATTTTGACCTGCGGGATGCGGTTGGCCGGCGTGTTGACGTAGCAGCGCGCCACGGCCAGCGCGGAATAGCCGACGAAAAACGTGGCGTAGAAAATCATGAAATACTCCAGCTCGAGCCCGAGCGCCGCGCCGGCCAGGGCGACCGCGCCGCAGAAAAGAAAGAGCGGGATCGGCGAGGTGACGAGCGAGGTCGGCACCAACGCGAAGATGGCGTTCACGCTGGTCCGCACATTGCTCTGCAGGAACCAGCGCAGGGCGATGTAGCCGCTGTCCAGGGTGGTCAGGGCGCAGGCGCAGAGGAACACGCAGTAGGCACCGAAAATCCACGGGTGCTCGGCGGCTTTCTCGGAGAGGAGGCGCATGACGGAGTCATGCCCGTAAACATGCCCGCCCAGTCCCCCGTGGAGGAAGCGCCCCGCCCCGGCCCCCAGCGCCCAGAGGGCCAGCATGCCGTGGAAAAGGAGGAGGAGGAAAAACTGCAGCGCGCCCGCGAGGTAGGCCGCCGCGATCGACACGCGCTCGCGGTGCATCTGGATGGCGCGCTGCCATTGCTGCAGGTCGAGCCACGGGCCGAGGAGGAAACCGATGAAAATCGGGACCATGTAGCCCCAGAAGTTCCAATCGTCGGTCGGCAGCTTCTCCACCTTGACCGCGGAAAGATCCGGCGAAATGTGCGCCGGGGCGGAGAGAAGGATGGCCACCGCACCGGCCACGAGGAGGAAGATCGCGCCGTGGCTCCACTTGATGCGGCGGATGTTGAATTCCTCGCCGAAAAGGATGCCGGCCGCGAGGATGACCAGCAGGATGAGCGGAAGATAAAGCACCCCGGGCGACAACCCGAGCGGCATCCAACCGTAGCGGATCAAGGCGAAAATGGTCAGCGTGACGGCCAGCAACTGATAGAGGAAAAAAATCAGCCGGAACGGACGCGACCAACCGGTGAAAAATTTGCCCAGCGATTCCGATCCGCCCGCCTGCCGCCGGGCCATATGGTGGGTGATCAGGCCGAAAAAAATCAGTCCGAGACAATTCGGGATGGCAAAGCTGAGCAATCCGAAAAGCCCGAATTGCGTGGTGAACTGGACGGAGAAAAACAAGCCCAGTCCCCACATCCACGAGAGGGCCACGGTGTTCCCCCAGAGCAGGGTGTTGAACCAACGGGGAGGTTTGAGTTCCGAGGCCGGCATAGTGCGATCCCCAACCCTAACACGGCCGGGGCCGGCTGCCCAACATTCCGGCCAGCGCCCGGCGGGGAGCAACGCGGCCACCCGGCGCCGGGGACTTTCTTTCCACCGGGAAAAGCAGCCGGCTCAGTCCGCCGCGACGAAGGCCGGACGGTATCCGCCTTTGGGCAGGGTGAGGCGGAGCGGGTTGGCCCGGCCGGACTTCAAATAGTAGGTCTCGAGGTCGCGGCGCAGTTTGCCCGCCTCGATCCGCACGATCGGATCGGTCAGCGGATTGAAACTCGCCGGCCGGCCGAAAACCACGGTGCCAATGTCATAGGGACCGATTTTGCCGTCGTGTCCGTCGAGCACTTTCCCGGTGACGAATTCGAGAAAGCGCCGGTTGCGCGGCGTGGCCGGGCAATCGGGGCTGTCGAGGACGCGGCGCAGTTCCGCCCGGGGATCGGCCGAAAGCGGGGCGCCGGACGCGGGGACCGGACCGGAACTGTTGTCCGGCGCGGGCTGGAGACGCGGGCGGTAGGCGCCTCTCGGCACGGTGAGGCGCCACGGATTCCCGGCGCCGGCTTTGAGGTAGTAGGTCTCGAGGTCGCGGCGCAGTTTGCCCGCTTCGATCCGCACGATCGGATCAAGGAGCGAGTTGAAAAGTTCCGAGCGACCGAAGACGGCCGTGGCCACCGCATAAGCGCTGGTCGACTCCCCTTCCCCGGCCAACTCCCGCTCGACGATGTATTCGAGAAAGGCGCGATTGCGCGCGCTGGCCGGAAAATCCGGGCTGCCGGCCACGCGGCGCAACTCGGCCCGCATTTCTTCCGCCACCGGCGCCTCGGCCCCCGCGGTCGGCGGAGCTTCGAGCACAGTTTCTTCGTAATTCATCAACAAGATCGGCTTCAGCGCACCGCGGGGTGGGACATTTGTTGTTGGGCGAAGTCCACGCGGGACAATTCGCTGCTCGCGATGGACGTCCCGATCGCGGCAACCAAGGCGACCGCGGCGGCCAAGGCAAAGGCGGCGATCAAACGCCGCAGCAGGCGGTCGCGCTGCTCGGTCGAAACAGACGCGTTTTCGGTGGGAATGCTGTCATTCATGGGTGAGTAGATTACCTCTTTTCGTCCCGGCCCCGCCATACCCTCCGCAGGGTATATTGCAGGAGACCCGGCGGCCTCGCGCGGGCCGGGATCGGCTACGCCAGTCTCAGCGCTACAGGCTGCAACCGTAGCTCATGCCGCGGCGGGCTTCATGGAAGCCTTCGCCGTAGCCCTTGTAGTAGCCGTCGGAAAACGGGACATTGTAAGCCGCGCCCGTGTAGCGGGCCTGCGCACGGTAGGGGAAGCCGTTGCCTCCGTCATGAAAACCGGCGTTGTAACCCTGACGGTAGCCGTCACGGTAAGCCGGTTGGTAAAAGGATGGCGATTGGTAGGGGGTGACCGGACGGTAACCCGCGGGCACAACCGGGGCTCCGTAGGTGCCGGGGCGGTTGTAGGGGTTGACCACTGTCATCATCTGATCTTCGGTCAAACACCCGGCGAGCAGGAGGGGGACGAGGGCAAGGAGAATTTTCATGGTTTGGTCGGTGACCTGCTTCTTACGCTCAGGGTGGAACGCGGGCAAGCCCGGCCTGATACCCTGTGCAGGGTAGGGCTGACCCGGGGGCGCGGCACGCCGTTGCCTCCACGGTGTCTCCCTCCGAAGGATTTGCCGCACGTCACGAAACGCTCTACATCTTAAGCGTGCCGATCCGGTCTGCTTCCGCCCAACTGCTGCGCCGCTCGCCCGAATTCCGCCTCGCGGTGATCAGCCTGATCATGCTGGCCTGCTTCGGCTTGCTCGCCGGCCAATTATGGTATGTGCAGGTGGCCCGCGGCGCCGAATACACCGCCCGCATCCGCGGCAATTCGCAGGTCAATGTCCGCCTGCCCGCCGTGCGCGGCGAGATCCTCGACCGCCACGGCCGGCCCCTCGCGGTCAACCGCTCCAGCGCCGTCGTCGAGTTCTACCTGCCCGACCTCGTGCGCCAATACCGCCAGACGCGGGGCGAACTGCCCCGCCACTCCTACCGCACCACGATCGACGGCATGATGACCGAAAAAGACGAGCCGGACATCGTCAAAATCATCAACGACACCGTCATGCCGCTGCTCGGCAAAATCGGCATCGAAAAAAAACTCAACGAGGACCAACTGCGCCTGCACTTCCGCAACGAAACCGAGGTGCCCTACACCTTCATGGAGGATCTCGACTTCGAGACCCTGGCCAAGTTTGCCGAGCGCAACGCCGAATTGCCCGGCGTGGAGGTCAACATGCGCCCGGTCCGCAATTACGTCTACGGCGCGCTCGGGGCCCATTTCCTCGGCTACGTCGGCGCCCCGAACGAAATCGATCAGGAAGAAGCGGCCCAGTTCACCTTCTACCAATCCGACGTCGAGGGCAAAGCGCAGATCGAACTGACCCTCAACGATGACCTGCGCGGACAACCCGGCGCGCGCATCCTGCAGCGCGACGCCAAGGGCCGCATCCAGGGGGAAGTCGCCCGCGAGGAACCCAAACCCGGCCACAACATCCACCTGACCATCGACGCACGCATCCAGCACATCGCGGAAAAAGCCCTGCGCGTGGTCGGCCGCGGCGCCGCGGTGGTGGTCGACCCGAACAACGGCGACATCCTCGCCATGGCCAGCGTGCCGTCCTACGACCCCAACGCCTTCATCCCCTCGATCCGATCCGACGAATGGAATGAACTGACCTCCGACCGCACCAACCCGCTGATGAACCGCGCGACGAGCGGCTATGCCCCCGGTTCCACCTACAAAGTCGTCCCCGCCCTGGCCGGCCTGCGCAAGAATATGTCCGGCCGCTCCTTCACCTGCACCGGCGGGGTGAAATACGGACGCCACACCCTCAAGTGCACCGGCACCCACGGCACCATCGGGCTCGGCTCCGCCTTGCGCTCCTCGTGCAACGCCTACTTCTGCCTCTACGGCAACAACGCCGGCATCGAGGAAATCAACGCCGTGGGCAACATGCTCGGGCTCGGACAAAAATCCGGCGCCCCGCTCTCCGGCGAAAGCCCCGGCATCCTGCCCGGACCCGAATGGCTCTCCAAACAGAATCTCCGCGAGCAATGGTCCACCGGCCAGACGGCCAACACCTCGCTTGGCCAGGGCTTCGTCCTCGCCTCCCCCCTGCAGATGGCCATGGTCGCCGCCACGGTGGCCAACTGGGGCACCAGCTACTACCCGCGCATGGTCGACAAGGTTGTCTCCCGCGACGGCACCGTCGTCCGGGACGAACCGGTCAAAATCCGGGCCAACCTCCTCGAGGAAGGCATCAGTGCGGAGGATTTCGAGAAAGTGCGGCGCGGACTCTGGGACGTGGTCAACCGCGGCGGCGGCACCGCCCCGGGGGCGCGCATCAAGAACTACCAGGTGGCGGGCAAGACCGGCACCGCCCAATTCTGGCGGCGCGGCGTTCCCGACAACCACGTGTGGTTCATCGCCTTCGCTCCTTATGACAAACCGCGCTATGCCGTCTCCGTCATGGTCAACGGCGGTGCCTCCGGCGGCGGCGTGGCCGCGCCCATCGCCTCGAAAATTCTCTCCGACATCTTCAAGATGGAGGAAGGCGAGGAGATCGAGCTGGCCGGCCTCAAACCGGCCCGGGGAAGTTTCGGTTATGTCTCCAGCGTGAATTTCGGCCGGGCCATCCCCGCCGCCCTGGCCGCCGCACCGCCCGGGGAAAGCAGCGGGACGACCGCGAGCGGCGGCAGTTCCTCGCGCCGCACCGCCGCGACCACCGTGCGCCGGGCCGAAGCCGCCACGCCGGCCGAGGCCGTGAAAAAACCCAACCTTTTCCAACGGCTTTTCGGACGGAAAAAAAAGGAGGGCTGAGCCCTCGGCTCCGCCGGTTCCCATGGGTCTGAGTTGCGTCATCGTCGAGGACCAGACCATGTTCCGGCAGATGCTGGACAACATGCTGCAAGGCACGCCCGGACTGCACGTGTCGGCCGCCGCCGCCTCGGTCGCCGAGGGCATCCAAGCCTGCCAACGCCACCAGCCCGACCTGCTCGTCCTCGATCTGGCCTTGCCCGACGGACACGGAGTGGACGTGGCGCGACACCTCGCCCGGCTCAAGCCCGCCGCCAAAACCATCATCCTCTCCGGCGAGGCCAGCACCTTCGTCTGCCCGGCCGATCTCCGCGACGCGGTCCATGCCGTGCTCGACAAAACGCAGGCCTTCGACGACCTCGCGGCCGAACTCAAAGCGCTCTTGCCCAAAGCGCGCGGCGGATCCTCCTCGGCCCGCGGCAAAGAAGTGCGCGACCGCCTGAGCGAACGCGAATACGAAATCTTCCTCCTCGTCGGCCGCGGACTGCTGAGCAAAGAAATCGGGGAAAAGTTGCACATCTCCCCGCAGACCGTGCAGACCCACCGCCGCAAAATGGCCGACAAACTCGACACCACCGGCTCCGAATTCGCCCAACTCGCGATCAAACACTACCAGTCGACCCTCGGCGCGCGGTCCTGAGGCGGCGGCAGGCGGTCTTGAATGCGTCCCCTGACCCTGTAGCATGATGACATGGAACGGATCGCCCGCACCTTCCGCAGCTTTGAGGAAGAAAACGCGGCCGACCGCGAGTTTTACCGGCGCCTGACGCCGGCCGAACGCCTGAAAACCTGGCTGCAAATCTGCCGTTTCGATCTCCTCAGTGCACCTGAGCAACGATTGCAGAGAGTTTGTCGCATTACTCCTCTCGGAGGGACCCGCTGCTGCTCTGGCTGAACCTGCCAACTTGAGCGGACGGTCAACGCGGTGGACGCCAACCTTCAATCACACCTCCGGCCGGATAGTCACCCCGAGGGCCTGTCCCAGCCGGATAAAATCCTTGTGACCTGAATCCACCACCCAGCGCAGCACCTCCAGATCGAGTTCCTCGTATTGGTGCACGGCCACATTGCGGAAGCCGGCCAGGCCGCGCAGCGACTTCGAGAGCGCCGCATCGATCAATCCGGCGCGCTCGAGCAAGGCAAAAGCCTCGGCATTGCTCTGCGGCATGCCGAGACGGCGGGCGGCCACCACATGCATGGCCATGTCGATAGCCGCCTGGCACGCACGTTCGACGTTGAGCGTGAGGGCGTCGACGTGGGTGAAATCATCGTAACCCGGACAGGCCCGCGCTTCTTCGCCCAGTCGCCGGATGCAGCGCTCGATGATCGCGGCCTTGTTGAGCAGGATGTCGTCAGGCGGCGTAGCCATCGATCACCTCCCGGCGATTCTCTTGCAAATCGGCATACATCGAAAAAACCAGCGCGGCAAAACCGGCCCGCGCGTTTTGATCCCGCTCGAAAAGCAGCCTGCCGTGCGCCACCGCTTCTTTGGCATAAACCAGATTCCCCGTGTGCAGGACACCCAAGTCCACCGGTCGACCGAGGAGCAATTCGAGGTCCGCCGCCAACTCCACGCGCGCCAAGCCGCCGATCGATGCACCGCGCACGGGCAGCAAGGCCAGATCCACGTCGCTCTCCGCCCGCAGACGGCCGTCCGCCGCCGAGCCGAGGAGATAGGCGGCCGAAACCGCGGCCTCCTGGCCGATCCGGGCGGCCACCGCTTGCAAGACAGACTCGTCGAGCGTGTGGTCCGGCTGTTGCATGCCGGAACGCTACTCCGGGCCAATCCGACCGGCAAGAGACAGTCCGCCTCCTCGCCGGTCCGCCCGGCGAAAATAGTGGGGCGCTGCGCGGATTCGCGCTAAAACCACCAAGCTATGCACCGGCCGCAATCCACCGTCGAGAGCCACCCGCTGCTGCTCTGGCTGCGCGATCACGGACGCCAATCGCTGGTGCTCGCGGTGCTCTATTTTCTCTTCGGCCAGGCCAGCTTTCTTGTGCGGGTCGACGACCTGCTGGTTACTCCGGTGTTGTTCGCCCCGGAGGGCATCGCCTTGGCCATGGCGTTGCGTTTCGGCCCGGCGGTCTGGCCCGGGGTGTTTGCCGGTCAGCTCGTCCTTGCCCTCTCGCGCGGGCTGGCCCCGTTGCCGTCCGTCTCCATCTCCGCGATCAACAGCATCGAAGTGGTCCTCGGCGTGCTGCTTTTCCGTGCTCTGAAACTGGACGCCACCTTGCCCCGACCCCGTGATCTGGCCGGCCTGCTCCTGCTTGTCTTCTTCGTCCTGCAACCTTTCAGCGCCACCCTCGGCCATGCCACGCTTTGGTGGGCCGGTGTTCTCGATAATAGCTCCCTGTCGTCTTCGTGGCTCAACTGGTGGATCGGCAACTCGCTCGGGCAGATGCTGGTCACGCCGCTGCTCCTCGCCCTCTTCGCGGGGGGCCGCACCAAGGGGCAGATCGCGGGAGATTTCATCGTTCCCGTCCTCGTGGTCGCGCCCGCCGTCTGGGTCGCGGATTTCCTCATGCGCTGGACGGGCGCTTCTTCCGCGGCGGTCATCTTTGCCCCGATCGTTGTCCTTCTGGCCATTTACCGCGGCATGGTTGCGGTCTGTGTCGGCGGACTCGTCGTGGCCCTCGGTGCGCTTTATGCCACCAGCCACGCCTTGGGTCCGTTCGTCAGCGAGGGGCGCGCCGATATTCCAAATCTCAATCTTTTCATCATCGGACTCGCTTTGAGCGGGCAGTTCCTTGCCGTGTTCCTCCGGCAGACGAAGGAAGAGCAGAAAACCGCCGACGAACTGCGGGCCACCCGCGAGCAACTGCAGCGCACCGCTTACGAGCTGACCGAAAATATTCCGGTCGGCACCTACGTGCTGGAATTCGACGCGGAAGGCAAACCGCACTTCACGTTCCTGAGCGAACGCTTTCTCGCCATGACCGGACTCAAGCGCGAGGAAGTGATGGCCAACCATACTCTGGCCCTGCAGCCGATGAACCGGTCGGAACGCGCGGAAATCGAGCGCATCAACCGCGAGGTCTTCGCCAAGAAGAAGCGGTTTTTCTGGGAGGGTAACATCACGGTGCGCGGCGAGAAGCGGACCGTAACGCTGGAATCTGTCCCGCGGGATCGGCCCGGAGGAGGCACGGTCTGGGAAGGGGCGATGATCGACATCACGGACCGCAAGCGGGCCGAAGAGCAACTCCAGCGCGTCCTCGACAACATCCCCATCGCCGTGGCCGCGACGACGCTCTCTTCGCCGGCCGACCTGACCTTCATCAACCAACAGTTCACCCGCACCTTCGGCTACACGCTGGCGGAAGTGCCGACGGTCGCGGCGTGGGCGGAAAAGGCTTATCCGGACGCCAACTACCGGCGCGAGGTATTCCGCGAGTGGGACGAAGCCGTTTTCCGGGCCATCGCGACCAAGGGGAGCGTCGAGTCGATGGAATTCGAGGTTGTCTGCAAAGACGGCACGAAGCGCGACATCATCTTCCGCGCCGTGGTCCTTGAAGACCGGCTGCTCACATCCATGACCGATGTGTCGGCACGAAAGAAAGCCGAAAAAGCCTTGCAGTCCCTGCGCGCGCAACTCGAGAGGACGGCCTTTGAACTCACGGAAAACATTCCGGTCGGCACCTATACCATGGTGCAGCCGCCCGATGGCGGGATGGCCTACTTTTCCTTCATGTCCACGCGCTTCCTCGAACTGACCGGGTTGGAGCGCGAGGCGGCACAGGAAAACCCGATGAACGCTTTCGCCTGTGTGCATCCCGACGACCAGGCCGAATGGATCCGCAAGAACACCTACGTCTTCGAACACAAGTTGCCGTTCAAAGAGGAATGCCGTGTCGTGGTGCAAGGGATAACCCGGTGGATCACGGCCGAATCGACACCGCGCGATATGCCCGACGGATCAGTCGTCTGGGAAGGCGTGCTGACCGACGTCACAGCACGCAGACTGGCCGAGGAGGCTCTCGCTTCGGCCAACCGCAATATGCAGTTGGCCGCGGCGGCCGCGCGCCTCGGTTTCTGGGAATTGGACGTCGAAACCGGCCTTGACCGCTGGGACGAGGAAATGGCCCGCATCAACGGCATCAGGCTGGCCGACTTCGACGGGCATTGGGAAAAATTCGTCCATCCCGACGATTATGACGAAGTCATGCGCGAGATGCAGCGCATGCTGGAGACCGACAAAATTTTCGCCATGGATTACCGCATTGTCCGTCCCTCCGGCGAAGTGCGCCACATCCGGGAGCGCGGCATTGTCAGTCGCGACGCCGCCGGACGCGCCCTGCGGGCCCACGGCGTGCTGCAGGATGTGAGCGACGAGAAAGCAGCGGCCGTCCGTGAGAAGCAACTCGAGGAAGCACATCGCCGCGATCTCGAAGACAAATTGGAAACCAGCCTGACGGCCTCCGTCGTGGCCCACGAGATCAACCAACCCCTGAGCAGCATCCTCCTGCAGAGCAAAATGGCCTTGCGTCAAGGGGAGGACGAGCGCGAAGCCCTGCGTCTGATCGCCGAAGAAGCGCAACGCGTGGTCGTCATCATCGACAAAATGAAGACCCTGCTGCGCAGCGTGCAAACCGACCAGCGCGGGATCGACCTGGGCGAGGTGGTGCAAAGCGCGCTGCTCTACAACAAAGGCCTGCTCGCCCGGCACCGCATCAAACTGCGCACGGCGGGACTCGACCGGCCATCCCGGATCACCGGCGACGATGCGCAATTGCAACTCGCCGTGACCAACCTCCTGCGCAACGCCGCCGAAGCCATCGCCGAGGCCAAGCCGGGGAAGCGCGAGATCACCATAGATCTCACGGCAACGGGCGGCGGAGCGGAACTGGTCATCGGCGACAGCGGCCCGGGCTGGCCGGCCGCCGGTCCCGCGGAAGTCCCGCTGACCAGCACCAAAAAAAGCGGCACCGGAATCGGCCTCTACGTGGTCCGCACCACCATGGCGAACCATCGCGGCGAGATCGCTTTCGGACGCTCGCCCTTGGGCGGTGCGGAAGTGCGTTTGCAGTTCCCGCGGGTAGAAAAGCCTTAGCCGTAACTATTCAGAAGGTTTTGACCACGGATGACACGAATGGCACGAATAACAGAGCAAGCAGGAGAAGAAAAATAGGCCGGAACACCTCACCTTTCGGTGACCTTCTTTTCGTCTTTGCCTCCACCATCTTCCTTCTGTAATCCATCCGTGCCCTCCGTGTCATCCGTGGTTGATTTGAATTTTTCCGGCTTAGACGCGGATAAACAGGGATAAACGGCTTGGGAAAGTTGCGCCGGTGGACCGGCGCAAAAATATCTTCCCTCATCCTCTTCTATCCGTGGCACAAAAAAACTCCGTCTCACTCCGCGGCCGCGACTTTGACCGAGGCTTTGGGCACCGCGTTGGCTTGCACGGCGAGTCGCTTGGTCGCGGTCTGCACCGCAGTCTCGAAATCTTGGCGCAAGACGTCCGGATTGGCTTCGTATTGCTCGAGGCTCGCGCCCTTGGGTCCGGGCTCGACCGAGGAGGTGAATCCCTTGCCGATCCACAAAAGCTTGCCGTCGTTGTCGAAGAGCCGTCCGGTCAGGCTGACCGTCGGACGCAAACGCGAAACGCTGGTCGGCACCGGATCGAGGGCGTAGCGGTTGACCTCGATCTGGAACGTTCCCTCGGCCGGCGCGGCGGCCGACCAGCGTTTGCCGTCTTTGAGTTGCGCGGCGAACGATTTCGCGGTCATCTCCTCGATCGAGATTCCTTCCTCCGCCATGAGGTTGTTGACCGAGCCGGTGACATCCGCGTTCATCGTGTCGAACGGCACGTAGGTGATGAGACCGAAGGTCAGCGGGGCGATCCAGCGCGAGATGCGGCTGGCCCGGCTTTTGTAGGTCAGGGTGCGCGGACTGGTGACTTTCGCATCGACCGCCGCCCGGCTGGTCTTGGCCGCTTGGGCCAGGTTGGGCACGTCGAGTTTGGGCACTTTGACCGGGGACTTGAGTTTGTCCTTCATCTGGTCGCGCACCGCCGCGGCCTGCGCGGTGGCTTGATCACGGGCCGCCGTCACCGGCGCGGTGGCCTGGTCGCGCGCGGCGGTGACGGGAGCCACGGCCTGGGTGCGGGCCTTTTCCAGCGCAGCCTGTGCGGCGGCGGGAGAGGGCGGAGCGGCCTGGAGATCGAGGGTGGCAAACACGGCGAGAGCCGCGACGGGAATGAGGGTGATGGTTTTCATGGATTGGGGTTTTGTTTCAGTTGGAGACCGCCGACGGCTGATCCAGAGGCGGTAAATTTTCGGGCGGCACGGTCCGCAGGTAAGCCGGGCGCGCCGCCGCGGGATTATAGGTGGTGGCCGGGGCCGATCCGCCCGCGGTGACCGCTTGGGTGGTCAGTCCGGCGGCTTGACCCGCCATGGACAAGGCGGGTCCGGCCACTGGAATGAAAGAACCGGCCATGGCCACGCCTTGGGCCAAGGTGCTCAGTGCGCCGGTCGTGCTGTGGCGGTTGCTGACCTGATGCAACTTCCGCTCACCCTCGGAATCGAGGAAGGCGTAGGCCGCGGCTTTGGCATCCTTTTCGTATTTGTCGGCCGGATCTTCGAACACGGCGGCGACCAACCCGTCGCGCACGACAACATAAGTATACATGCGGTTGATGATTTCATCGCCCGGCTTGTCCCATTCGTAGACATACATCTGCGACCCCTTGTAAGGGCCCTTGGTCACCGGCAGGATGTAGGTGGGCTGGCCCAACTTTTTGGAAAGCGCGGCCGCTTCGCCGGATCGCACCGAGGAGAAGTCACGCTTCTTCAGCGTCTTCGGTCCGGCACAACCGGCCATGGCCGCGGACGCGAGCAAAACAACCGGAAGGATAACGCGGCGGCACATGGAACGAAAGAGTCCGCCATGCATAGGCCGCGGGGAACCGGGGAATCGATGCGAAAACGTGTTGTTAACGCGTATCCACCGCGCGCACCGCCTCGACCAAGGCCCTCATCTGGTCCGCATCCTTGACCCCCGGTGCGGATTCGACCCCGCTGGCCGTGTCGACCGCCGCGGGCCGCACAGCGGCGATGGCGGCGGCGGCATTGCCGGGATGGAGACCGCCGGAAAGGACGACCGGACACTGCGCCGACCGCACGACTCCGGCGGCCAGCGACCAGTCGATGACTTGGCCGGTCCCGCCGAACACGCCGGGAGCATGGGCGTCGAGGAGGAGGCAGGGCGCCGGATCGAGCGATGCCGCGGTCGAGGAGGGATGGTCGGAAACCGGGCAAGCTTTGACATAGAACTCCCCTCCCCACCGCGCGCAGAAATCCGCCGGTTCGCCGCCGTGGAATTGCAGGGCATGAAAAAGACCCGAGGCCTGCAGCGCGCGCAGAAGGTCCTCATCCGGTTGCACCACCACGGCGACACGGCCGGTATTTTCCGGCAACCGTGCGACCCATCCCGCGATCCCGTCCAAACGGACGGCCCGCTTCGATTTGTCATAGAAATTGAAACCCAGCGCGTCGACCCCCGCCTCGATCGCGGCCAGCGCATCCTGCTCGCGGGTGATGCCGCAGACTTTGACTCCCGTGCGCCCGCCGCCGAGCCAGCGCCGCAAACCCGCGGGGATCATGTCAGTCGAGCGTGCGTCCGCGCGCCTGCTTGATCACGGTATGATGCGTGAGCGGATAGATGCGTCCGTCGCTGCCGCGGAAAAAAGCGCTGAGGATCCAGCTGACGATGCTGATGACCAGTGCCCCCCAGAACGCGGCCCAGAATCCGGCCACGGTGAAGGAACTGCCCGGCAGGATGCCCGAGACGAGCCAGAGGAGGAGCGCGTTGAGGATCAGGATGAAGAGGCCCATGGTGACCAGAATCAGGGGCAGGCAGAGAATGAGCAGGACCGGGCGCACCAGGGCGTTGATCATGCCGAGCAGAAGCGAGGCGAAGGCCAGTCCGGTGAAGCTCGTGTATTGGATGCCCGGGACGATCCACGCGGCGACAAAGACCGCCACCGCAGTGACGAACCAGCGGAGGAAAAACTCGGCCAGGGAAATACCCATACCCCCAGCCTAAACCTGTCGTCCCGCGGGAAAAGCCGAAAAAACTTGGCCCCGTCCGGTTGCCGCGGGTTTACTCGGCGGCGAACCCAAAAACCGACACCATGCCAAAATCCGCCAAGAAGTCCGCCGCCAAAAAGAAAAGCGCCGCGCCGCGCCGTCCGGTCGCCGCCCGCCGGCGTGTCGCCACCGCCGCCCCGCCCCGCGTTGTCACGCGCCGCACCGCCGGTAAAACCGAAGTGATCGGCGTGATCGGCTCGGTCACCACCGAGGACATCGCGCTCAAAGCCTATTATCTGGCCGAACGCCGCCGGCATCGCGGGCTGCCCGGCGACGCGCAAAGCGACTGGCTGGAAGCCGAGCGCCGGTTGCGCGGCTGAGGCCCGCGAATCCCTGTCCGCCGCGACGGTCGTAACGTCTCGTGATGACCACCATCTCCCATCCGGCCGCCCCGGCCGGTGCCGCCGCTTGGGTGCGGCGCTCCGCGCCCTCCGCGGAAAACGTCCGCTCGCTCCTGCAAACCGGTGCGGTGTTCGCGTGGTCCGAAGACCGCTGGTTCATCGCGTGGGGCGAGCCGGAGAAATCCGCCCGACCCGACCCGCGGCAACCGTCATTCTACGCGCCGGATTTTCTCCTCTCCGATCCGCAACCATGGCTCATTTATCCATCGTGCGCCGCCGTGCCGCCCGATGCGCTGGCGCAGCAGCTGCCCGGATCGGAGGTCGCGCACGCCTGGCAACCTTTCGACGAGACCGCTTTCCGCCGGGTGTTCGACCGCGTGCAAGAGTCGCTGCACCGCGGCGAGATCGAGAAAGCCGTTCCCGCGGTCTTCGAACACAGCACGCGTCCGCTCCGCGCGGAGGAACGCGCCCGCGCCCTGCGCGCCATGGCCAACCTGCCGGCCGGACTCATGCCTTACGGGTGCTGGGAGGCGGACGGCGGCCTGCTCGGGGCCTCGCCGGAAATTCTTTTCGAAGATGACGGGGTGGAAATCCGCACCATGGCCGTGGCCGGCACGGCCCGCGCCGGAGCGAGGCCCGACGAAATGCTCGACGATCCCAAGGAACGCGCCGAGCACCGGCTGGTGCTCGAGGACCTGGCCGCGCAACTCGCGCCGCTCGGCCCCGTGACCCGCGGGGCCACGCGGCTCTGGCGCATCGGCATGCTCTCCCATCTGCGCACCGACCTGCGCCTCGCGGCCCGGGCAGACACCGGCTTCGATCAAATGGTCTCGCGCCTGCACCCCACCCCGGCGGTCGGCACCGCGCCGCGTCTCGACTGGCGCACGTTTATCCCGGGCCTGGACAGCGAACCGCGCGGACGCTTCGCCGCGCCCTTCGGGCTCCTCCTCCCGGACGGCACGGCCCGCTGCCTCGTGGCCATCCGCAATGTGCAATGGGACCGCCACGGCGCGCGCTGCGGCGCGGGCTGCGGAATCGTGGCCGGGAGCCGTGCCGAACGCGAAAGCGCGGAACTGCGGTTGAAATTGGCGGCCACGCGCGGCAATCTCGGGCTTTGAGTCCGGTCGATACCAACCGTTTGCTCGCCGCGGAAGTCCTCTCCGCCCTGCACGCCGCGGGCGTCCGCACCCTCTGCGTCTGTCCCGGCGGACGCAACGCACCGCTCGTCCTCGCCGCCGCGGCCGCGGGCGCTTCGTTCGAAGTGGTGTCGTTTTTCGAGGAACGCAGCGCGGCTTTTTTCGCGACCGGGCGCGCCCGGCGCGACGGTGCACCCGCGGCGGTCCTCACCACCTCGGGCACCGCGGCGGCGGAATTGCTGCCGGCCCTGCTCGAGGCGCGACACGCGGGGATCCCGCTCATCGCCGTGACGGCCGACCGTCCGCGCCGCCTGCGCGGCTCCGGTGCACCGCAAACCATCGACCAATTGCCGCTCTTCGCCGCGGCCGGTCTTCCGGTCTTCGATCTCGACGCGCCCGGACAACTCGGAGTGCTCCCGGCCGGACCGCTCCACCTCAATGTCTGTTTCGACGAACCGCTCATCGATGGTGCGGTCGAAATGGCACTGCCCGCGCGCGGCCCCGCACCCCGCCGCATGGAGCCGTGGATGGACGAGGCCACCGCCCGCCGGGTCTGCGCGGATTTTTTCGGTCGCGTGCGGCGTCCGCTCGTCCTTGTTTCGTCGCTCGAAGAGGACGACGCGCACCGGCTGGCCCCGTGGCTCGCCTCGATGGATTGTCCGCTTTACCTCGAGTCGGTCTCCCAACTGCGCGGCCACCGCAACCTGCAGGAATTCAGCCTGCACTCCGGCGAACGCATCCTGCTCACCCCCGAATGCCGTGCGGCCTGCGACGGTGTCATCCGGCTCGGCGGCGTGCCGACACCCCGGTTCTGGCGCGAGTGCGAGGACCGGCCTGTGCTCCATGTCTCGCGGGTTGATCTGCCGGGCTTGGCCCGGCGCGATCCGGTCATTCCATTGGGGATTTTTTCCGCGCTGATCGATTCGTTCGTGCCGCCAGCCGGCGGATACGAAGCGCTCTTCTCCCGCGACCGCGCCGCGGCGGGGCAACTCCTGCAAATCCTGCACGACGAACCCCGCAGCGAGGCAGGCCTGGTCCGTGCACTGTCCGTCCGTCTCCCCGCCCACGCACGCCTCCTGCTCGGCAACAGCCTGCCCATCCGCGAATGGGACCTCGCCGCACCGCGCAGACCGGATCAACGCACGTTTTTCGCCAACCGCGGGGTCAACGGCATCGACGGTCTGGTCTCGACGGCGCTCGGTCTGGCCGGGCCGGATCGTCCCACGGCTGCGGTGCTCGGTGATTTGTCCGCGCTTTATGACTTGGCCGGACTCTGGCCCGCCGGGCAACTCGACAACCCGGACCTCACCCTCGCGGTGATCAACAATGGCGGCGGCAAAATTTTCGACCGCATGTTCCGTCATCCGGCCTTCCTCAACGCGCACGATCTGCGCCTCCGCGGCTGGGCCGAGATGTTCGGCTGGCACTACGGCACGATGCACGCGCCGGACGAACCGTGGCCGGATGGCCGGCCGCGCCTCATTGAAGTGCGGCCCGAGGCGGATGCCACCACGCGCTTCGCCGACGCTTGCGCGGCGGTTTGGCAGTGAGGCACGGAGCAGAAGCGGTCAAGCAGCGGGGAGGCCGCTTTTACTTTTGCCCCGACTCCACAGCCACCAAAGCGCGCCGACCAAGGCCATCAACACGAGATTGCGCAGCGTCGCGCCACCGGGAGTACTCAGCACGGCCAAGGCCGGATGGATCGCGCCGAAATCGAAGCATCCGCAGTCGATATCCAATCCGCGCCACCAAGCCTGCGCGGTCAGCACGGTGAACCCGGCGAGCAAGGCTCCGGTGGCCAGCAGGGTCCACGGAAAAAAAAGACCCGCGAAGAGGAAAGCCGCGAGGAGCAACTCCACCCAAGGCAAAATCATGGCGGCCAACTCCGCCAGCCAGTCGGGCAAGACAATCTGGTAGGAATAGATGGAGGCCAGCGTCGGCATCGTCTCTCCAATCTTCGACCAACCGGCCGCGAGGAAAATCCATCCGAGCACGACGCGCAGGAGAATGGCCGGAAGACGCGCGGCCGCATTGGTCATCATCCCGCCACGCTACCACGCCGGCCCGCCATGCCATAGCTCTGGATGAGGCCGGCGGGAGAGGCTATCTTTGCCTTGAGATGTCGAAGAAAGTGATCCGCCTCCTCGGCCTGGCCGCCCTGCTTGTGGCCGCCGCGGCCGCCGCGCTGGTTCTGCTGGAAAAAGATCCGGCCTACCGCTTGTCCGAATGGCTGAGTCTCGGACGCCACAACGCCTACCGCGACGAAATCGCCTCCGCCTCGGCCCGGCACAGGGTCGACCCGTTGCTGGTCAAAGCTGTCATCTGGCAGGAGAGCCGCTTTCACCCGGAAAAGCTCGGCAGCCGGGGGGAACGCGGGCTGATGCAAGTGACCGAGCCGGCCGCGGCCGACTGGGTCGCCGCCACCGGGGTGGAGACCTTCGTGCCGGGGGATTTGCTCGATCCGAAAACCAACATCGAGGTCGGCACGTGGTATCTCGGCCGCGCCCTGCGGCATTGGTCCGGCCAGGAGGACCCGTTGCCCTTCGCCCTCGGGGAATACAACGCGGGCCGCAGCCGCGTGAAACGCTGGGCGGGCGGAGAGCGGATCAGCGCGGACGAATTGGACGCCGCGATGGACATCCCGGGAACCCGCGCTTACATCGCCGCCGTGCGCGCGCGCTACGACTACTACCGCCAACGCGGAGACCGCATTGAAGGTCCGTGAGTCCGGGGTGACCCGGGATCAGAACTTCACCGGCGCAATGGACTCGTCGAAAAGCTTGCAGCCTTCGTCCTCGTAGATGGCCTTCGCGGCATGGAGATGCTTGGCCGCGGAGGCCTCGTCGCCCGCCTTGCGCGCGAGCATGGCCTGCGCGTAATACCAGGCCGGCGTGGACCCCGCCGACACCAGACCGCGTGCCGTCTTCTGTGCATCCTCGTCCAGCCCGAGCAGGAGCTGGCAAAGCAATATTTTGAAACGCACCAATTCGTTGCGCGGTTCGCGGCGGCGCATGTCTCCGAACAATTCGAGGGCATCGGCATAATCCCCGCGGATGAACTCGACCTCGCCCAGATTGAACGCGGCGGGAAAGAAGTCGGGCTGGGCCGAGAGGATGGCGCGGAAACTCTCCGAAGCCTCGTCGTAGCGGCCGAGCTTGGTCAGGATGGCCCCCCGCAGGTTGAGCACGCTCAGGTCATTGGCGGGCGGACCCTGGATGGCCCCGAGACGCTCGAGCGCGGTGTCATATTCGCCGGCTTCGTAATGCTGGGTCGACTGGCGCAGGACCATGGCCAGACGCCTCTGCATGACCAGCGGATCGGTGGCGGGATCCGGCGCGGCCTCCTGCCCCGGCGCGCTCCCGAGGGAAACGAGCACAAAGAGGAAGGCGGCGGCCGCGCGTTTCATTTTTGGCTCCCGAGGAAAAGCCGCAGCGGATTTTCGATCGCTTCCTTGACCCGCACGAGGAAAGTCACCGCCTCCCGGCCGTCCACCACCCGGTGGTCGTAGCTCAGGGCGAGATACATCATGGGGCGGATGACGACCCGGCCCTCGACCGCCACCGGACGTTCCTGGATTTTGTGCATGCCGAGGATGCCGCTTTGGGGCGGATTGAGGATCGGTGTGCTGAGCAGCGAGCCGTAGACACCGCCGTTGGAAATGGTGAAGACACCGCCCTGCAGGTCCTCGATGGTGATGGCGCCTTCCCGGGCCCGCTTCGCGTAGTAGGCCAGATCGCTTTCCAGTTCGGCGAATGTCTTGCGGCCGGCGTCGCGGATGACCGGGACAATGAGACCGCGCTCGGTGCCGACCGCGACTCCGATGTCATGAAAATGGTTTTGCACCAGCTCGTCGCCGTCGAGGCGCGAGTTGATCTGGGGCTCGCTCTTCAGCGCGTCGACCACGGCTTTGATGAAGAACGACATGAAGCCGAGCTTGATGCCGTGTTTGGCCTGGAAAGTTTCCTGCAGATCGGAGCGCAACTTGATCACGGCGGCCATGTCGCACTCGTTGAACGTGGTGAGGATGGCGGCGTTGCGCTGGGCGGCGACCAGTTGGGTGGAAATTTTTTTGCGCAGGGGGGAAAGCTTTTTGCGGGTCACGCGGCGTTCCCCGGGTTCGAGTTCGACGGGGGTGGCCGGGGCCGCGGCGGGGGCGGCAGTCGGTGCGGGGGTCGAAACGGCCGGCGGCGCCACCGGAACGGGCGCCACCGGAGCGGCGGCGGGTTCGGGGGCCTCTTCGATCAGGCCGACGACTTCGCCGATTTTGACCTCCGTATCGGCGGGCGCCTTGATGCGGACCACGCCGGCGGCTTGGGCCGCCACTTCGGTCGAAACTTTGTCCGTGTCGAGCGTGAAAAGGAGGTCACCGGCGCGCACGTAGTCGCCGTCCTGCCGGTGCCAGAGGGAGATGATTCCGGAGGAGATGGATTCCCCGACGGCGGGGACCTTGATTTCGGCGCTCATGAACGGGTCAGACTACACTTCGAAGGCACGGGTGACGAGTTCGGCCTGCTGGAGGCGGTGGATGGCGAGGGCACCGACCGCGGGGCTCGGACTTTCCGGACGTCCCGAGTAATGGATATTGCACCCGAAAAGCTCGCGCAACTTCATGGCCATGTAGGACCACGCACCCATGTTGCACGGTTCCTCCTGGCACCAGACGATGCGCTTGAGGTTCGGGCAACTGTTGGCGATACGTTTGATTTTTTCGGTGTGCAGGGGATAGAGCTGCTCGACGCGCAGGATGGTCGTGTCGGTGGCACCGCGCTTTTCCTGCTCGGTCTTGAGGTCGTAATAGACTTTGCCGGAGCAGAGGACGACACGGGTGATCTGCGCGCGGTCGTCGGGCAGCGGGTCGGCCAGGATGGCATAGAAACGCCCGTCGGTGAAATCCTTCTGCGTGGAGACGACGAGCGGATGACGCAGGAGGCTCTTCGGGGTCATGATGACAAGCGGCTTGCGGTAATCGCGGTGGATCTGGCGGCGCAGCGCGTGGAAATACTGCGCCGGCGTGGTCAGGTTGCAGACCTGCATGTTGTTGTCCGCGCAAAGCTGCAGGAACCGCTCGAGTCGCGCGCTCGAGTGCTCGGGCCCCTGGCCTTCGTAGCCGTGCGGCAGGAGCAGGACGAGGGAGCTGGGGCGCTGCCACTTGGACTCGGCCGAGGCGATGAACTGGTCGATGATGACCTGTGCGCCATTGGCGAAGTCGCCGAACTGCGCTTCCCACATGCAGAGCATTTCGGGGTAATCGAGCGAGTAGCCGTAGTCGAAACCGAGCACGGCGGCCTCGCTGAGGAGGCTGTTGTAGACGCAGAATCTGGCCTGGCCGTCTTTGAGATGGTTGAGCGGGACGTGATCGACGCGCTGTTCGGCGTCATAAAACGTCGAGTGACGCTGGCTGAACGTGCCGCGGCGGCTGTCTTGTCCCGAGAGACGCACGGGCGTGCCCTCGACAAGCAAGGAGCCGAAAGCAAGCGCCTCGGAGAAGGCCCAATCGTAGGGCCCGCCCTCGCGCAGGATTTCCAGCCGCCGGTCGATGAGCATGCGCCGCACTTTGGGCAGGATGTGAAAACCGTCCGGCACGCGGCAGAGTCCCTCGACCACCTCGCGGAGCAGGCCCGCGCTGATCGCGGTGTGGACAGGATCGTAGGAATACGGGGGCTGGAAGACGGCGGTCGACCCGGCAAAGCGTCCGCCTTCCCGGCGTTCGCTCTCGGTTTTTTTGACGATGTCGAACGCTTCCTCGAGGTCGGCGGCGGCTTCTTTTTTGATCGCCTCGGCTCCGGCCGGCGTGACCGTGCCGAGGCCGGCGAGTTCGTTGACGAAAATCTCGCTGGGCAGCGGGTGCTTGTTGATCGCGTTGTAGAGGTGCGGCTGGGTGAAAGTGGGCTCGTCGCCTTCGTTGTGCCCGTGACGGCGGTAGCAATAGAGATCGATGACCACGTCGCGTCCGAATTCCTGGCGGAAGTCGAGAGCGAGCTGCGCCACGGTGGCCACGGCGAGCGGGTCCTCGGCGTTGACGTGGAAAATGGGCGCTTCGATCATTTTGGCCACGTCGGTCGGGTAGGGACTGGAACGCGCGTCGGCCGGGAGGGTGGTGAAGCCGATCTGGTTGTTGACGATGATGTGCACCGTGCCGCCGGTCTTGTAGCCGGGGAGTTGCGACATGTTGAAGACCTCGGCCACGATCCCCTGCCCCGCGAAGGCCGCGTCGCCGTGGATGAGAAGGGGCAGGACTTTCTTGCGGTGCGCGGTGTCGCCGAGGATGCGCTGGCGGGCGCGGGCCATGCCTTCGACCACGGGATCGACGGCTTCCAGGTGGCTGGGGTTCGGGGCGAGGCGCACGGTGACCTTGTGGCCGGTGGCGGTCTGACGTTCCGCGAGATAACCGAGGTGGTATTTCACGTCCCCGTTGCCGCCGACCACGTCGGGGATGAAGTTTTCCGAGAATTCGTTGAAGATGAGAGTGAGTGGTTTGCTCAGGAAATTGGCCAGGACGTTCAGCCGTCCGCGGTGGGCCATGCCCATGACGATCTCCTCGACTTTGCCCGCCTCGCAGCGCTGCAGAATGGTGTCGAGGATGACGAGGAGCGACTCGGCGCCTTCGAGCGAGAAACGCTTCTGCCCGACGTAGCGCGTGTGGAGGAAGTGCTCGAAGGTCTCCGCCTCGTAGAGCTGGCGGAGAATGGCGCGGTGCAGGTCCGCGTCGGCCCGGTTGCCATCGCCGCGGTTTTCCACGCGCTCGCGGATCCAGTTGCGCAGGCGCGGATCTTGGATGTGCATGAACTCGGCACCGATGGTGTCGCTGTAGATGTCGCGCAGTTCGGAAATCATCTCGCGCAGGAGCATCGGTTTGCCGTCGCGGAAATATTTCGAAGCAACCGTGCGCTCGAGGTCGCTTTCGGTGAAGCCGATGGCCTTGAGGGTGAGCAGCGGATTCTCCGGCGGTTCGGGCGTGAGCGGGTCGAGGCGGGCGATAGTGTGCCCGAGCGTGCGGTAGGAATAAGCCAGCGAATCGGCGCGGCGTTCCAGCGCGGCATCCTCCGGCACGGCGGCGCGCGCGCCCTCGGCCAGCTCCTCGGACTGCGTCAGCCCGAGTTCGAATCCCTCGAAAAAGGCGTTCCACTCGGGCGCGACAGATTCGGTGTCATTTTTCCAAAGCTCGTAATTTTGCTCGAGCAGTTCGGAATTCCAGTTTCCCGACAAGGATTGGCTCATGGATGCGGCAATTGGCAAGAATCACCCCAAGCGGGCCGGCATGCAACACAGAGACGCGCGCGGGGAGGATTTTTTCTGTTGGGGGTCGCCACAGGGTGGCCGCTTGCCAGCGCCTCCCGCGCACGGCATAAATACCCGCTCAGCCCGGCCCCGGAGGCGGGAGCGGGCCCGCGTCATGATCAAGGTTGAAGGACTGACCAAAAAATACGCCGGCATCACAGCCATCCGCGATCTCGATTTCACCGTCGAGAAGGGGGAAATTGTCGGTTTCCTCGGGCCCAATGGCGCGGGCAAGAGCACGACCATGCGGATCCTGTCCTGCTACCTGCCGGCGACCAGCGGGCGGGCCAGCGTGGCCGGTTTCGACGTGGCCAGCCAGTCGCGCGAGGTGCGTTCCCGCGTCGGATACATGCCGGAAAATGTCGCGCTCTACCCGGAGATGCGCGTCCAGGAATACCTCGAATACCGGGCCGCGCTCAAAGGGATCCGCGGCCGCACCAACCGCCAGCGCGTCAATGCGGTGAAGGAACTCTGCGGGCTGCGCGAGGTGGAGCAGAAATTGGTCGGCGCCCTGTCCAAAGGCTACCGCCAGCGGGTGGGTCTGGCCGACGCCCTGCTGCACGACCCCGACCTGCTCATCCTTGACGAACCGACCATCGGGCTCGACCCGAACCAAATCCGGCAGGTCCGCCAACTGGTCAAGGACCTCGGCAAACGCCACACCATCCTGCTCTCGACCCACATCCTGACCGAGGTCGAAATGACCTGCAGCCGTGTGCTCATCATCAACCGGGGGCGCATCGCCGCCTCGGACACGCCCGAGGCGCTGGCCGGACGCGTGCGCACCGCGGGCGGACTCCGCGCGGAAATCCTCGCGCCGGCCGCCGGGCTCGAGACCGCGCTCTCCGCGCTCTCCGGGGTGCGCAAAACCGACATCCTCCCGCTCGAAGACGGATGGCACGAATGCCGGCTGCGCACCGATGCGGGCCACGATCCGCGCGCGGAAATCGCCCGCCTCGCCGCCGAACGCCGCTGGCCGTTGCGCGAACTCGGGCAGGAACAAGTCAGCCTCGAGCGGGTTTTCGCCGAGATCACGCAGGCCGGGGAAATCTGACGCCATGCTCACTTTCCTCACGCTCCTCAACCGCGAAATCCGCGCCTTCTTCCTCTCGCCCGTCGCATGGGTCGTGCTTTTCTTCTTCCTCCTGCTGACCGGGTTCAATTTCTACGCCGGCGTGGCGGCGCTCAACCGCGGGCCGAGCGAGGTCACGGTGGTCGAGGCGTTTTTCAACACCGTCTTTTTCTGGTTCGGTTTCATCCTCGTCCTGCCGCTCATCACCATGCGCCTGTTTTCCGAGGAATACAAAATGGGCACGATCGAGCCGCTCATGACCGCGCCGGTGCGCGACAGCCAGGTCGTGCTGGCCAAATACCTCGCCGCCGTTTTCTTCTTCATCGTCCTCTGGCTGCCGAGCCTCCTCTACTTTGTCATATTCCAGCAGATCACCAGAGTCGAAACCGGCGGCGCGGCCGGGCCCTATATCGGCTCCTACGCGATGCTCCTGCTCATGGGCATGTTCTACCTCGCCATCGGTTGCCTGGCCTCGGCCATGACGCGCAACCAGATCATCGCCGCGGTCATGTCGTTCAGCATCATTGCGCTGCTTTTCTTCATGGGACTCCTCTCGTTTTTCATCCTGAGCATCACTCCCGCCCTGCGGGAACTGACCGCTTATTTTTCCGCGATCGAGCACATGAGCGAGGCCTCGCGCGGATTTTTCGACACGCGGCCGCTCGTTTTCTACCTCTCGCTGACCGCCTTCACCCTCTTCCTCACCTTCCACGTTTTCCAATCGCGCCGCTGGTGGAGCTGAACCGTCGATGAAACCGCCCCAGGAATCCTCGCGCCGCCGGGCCGGCATCCGTTTCGGGGTCGCCGTGCAGATCATGCTGGCCTTCATCCTGCTCGGCGCAGCCAACTACGCCGGCTTCCACTACTACCTGCGCGGTGATTGGTCGCCGGGCCAGAAATACCGCCTGAGCGAACAAACCAAGAGCCTTCTCCGCAACCTCCCCGCGCCGGTCAATATCTACGTCTTCTTTTCCCCCACCACAGCCGCGCCGGGTTTCGAGCTCTACGGCGACGTGGTCAACCTGCTCAAAGAATACCAGTCGGCCGACCGCAGCCGCATCACCGTCGAATATGTCGATCCGATGCGCAACCTCGCCCGGGCCCGCGAACTGCAGTCGCTCCACCAGTTCGGACCCGAGGAAAATCTCGTCATTGTCGAAACCGGCGGACGCTCCAAACAGATCGCCGCGGTGGATATGGCCGAATACGACTATCTGCCGCAGATCACCGGCAACCCGCCGCGCATCACCGCTTTCAAAGGCGAGCAGTTGCTGACCAGCGCCCTGCTCGAACTCACCGCGCCGGAGGAACGGACCGTCTATTTCCTGCAGGGTCACGGCGAGCCGCCGGTCGGGGAAAGTTCGCCCCTTTCCCTCCTCGAGGAATACGTCGCGCGCCAGGGCGTGCGCGTTGCCCCGCTCAATTTGTCGATGACCGGGACGGTGCCGCCCGATGCCGGCGCGGTGATCGTGGCCGGCCCGCGCTACGATCTCACCCCGGCCTCCCTCGAGGCGCTGCGGTCCTACTGGCAGAAGGAGGGACGGCTCATGGTGCTGGTCGATGCGGAGGCGGATGCGCCGCTGCTCCGCGCTTTTCTCTCCGAGGCCGGCATCACCCCGCGCAACGACCGGGTGCTGCGCACGGTGCAACTCGGATTCGCCACCGGCATCCTCCGCGACGTGGCCGGGCGCTTTGATCCGGAAAACCGCGTGACGCGTCGCCTCCAAGGCGCCGAGGCCATGCTGCCCGGCGGGACCTGCTCCCTCGCCTTGGCTCGCGACACGCCGGATACGGTCATCCTGCCCATGATCACGGCCGAGGATCCGTTTTGGGGGGAGACGGAATACGTGACCGACGGCGAGAAAGGCGTGGCCTTCGCCGCGGAGACGGATCATGCGCCGCCCCTCGTGCTCGCCGCCATGGCCGAGCGCGGCGGGGTCGCGGACGAAAAAGTCGAAGTCGGCTCGTCGCGCCTCGTCGTGACCGGCAACAGCACGTTCGTCGCCGACGGTTCGATCACCGAACCGAACCTCGATTTCGTCCTCGGCGCGCTCAACTGGATGCTCGACCGCGGGCACCTCGCCCGCGTGACCCCCAAACCGGTCCGGGCCTTCAACCTCAACCTCACCGATCTCGAGACCGGGCGCCTCGCGCTTTACACCATGGTCGCCATTCCCGCCGCCGCCCTCCTCGCCGGCGCGTTCGTCTGGTGGCGCCGCCGCCGCTGAGCCGTGAATCCGCGCGCGACCATTGCCCTGTTCCTCGCGACTCTGCTGGCCGTTGGCGGCTTGTTTTACCTGCGCAGCGCGGTCGATCCGACGCGCACCGCGGCGGGAAAACGCCGCTACGCCGCGGTCTTCGAACCCGCCGAAATCACGGAGATCGTCCTGGTGCGCGGCAACGAAACCATCGGTTTGCGCCGCACCGACGGCGGGTGGCGGGTGACCGAACCGGTCGAGGACCGCGCCGACCCGGAACTCGTCGACCGCCTGTTGCTCGCCGCGCGCTTTCTCGATGTGCGCGACCGCGAGGCGGCCAAAGACCCGGCCGCCGTGCCGGAAAGCGGTCTCGCCACGCCGCGCGTGCGACTCGACCTGCGCGGGGCCCTCGATGTGCGCCTCGACCTGGGTGGTCCCACCGCCTTGCCCGGCGAAATCTTCGCCCGCGTGGCCGGGCAACCCTTTGTGCTGCGCGTGCCAGATACGATCCTCGAGGTGACCGGCGGGCCGGCGGAATCATTCCGCGACCCGCGGCTGACCGAGCTTTCGGCCGATGACATCGAAAAATTCACCGTGCAGCGCGCCGACGGGGAATTGACCGTGCGCCTCGAGCGCGGCCGCTGGCTCATCGAGAAACCCGTGCAGGCGCCCGCCGACCCGCGCGCGGTGCGTGATTTTCTCGAGCGCCTCCTCGGATTGCGCGTCACCGCTTTCGCCGGAGACAGCGGCGCCGCGGGTGCCACCTTGCCCGGGCAAGCCGCGCGCCTCGCCCTCACCCCGCGCGGCGGCGGCGAGGAACTTGCCGTCGAGATCTCGCGCGAGCCCGCCGCGGAAAAATTCACGGCCCGCTTCGCCCCGCGCGGCGGCACGCTCGACGTCGCCCCGGCGGCCGCTCTCCTCTTCGACATTTCGCCCGAGGCGCTGCGCGACCGCTCGCTGGGTTATGTCGAAGCAGACACCGTCGACCGGATTGTCGTCGAAGCGGACGGCGAGACCGCGGTCATCCGCCGTCGCGGCGACAGCTGGACGACCGGCGATGGTCCGCGGGCAATCGAGGCGGGCGCGGTGACCCGCCTGCTCGAAGTCTTCAACGGGGCGCGCGTTGCTTCCTTCGCTCCCTCGGCCGGGGCCTCGGAAACAGGCCTCGACCAACCGGCCATCCGCCTCCGCTTTTACTCCTGGCTCTCGGAAAACAGCGCGGAGGAACCGGCCGGGGGTCATCTTCTGGCCGGCGCGGAGTTTGGCCGGAGCGCGCCGGATGGCAACACCTACGCGCGGGTCGAGGGGAACGGCGAAACGGTCACGGTCGGTCCGGAGATCCTCGCGGAAATTTCCGCGTTGGCCGGCCTGCCGTCCGCCCCCGGGGTCAATCCGGCAGACTGACCAAAGCGCGGGTCGGACCATCCGCGCTCACCACCGCGACGACCCGGCAACCGTAAGCCTCCGACAACACTGCGGGCTGCATGATCTGCGCGGCCGGACCGCACACCGTCAGGCGCCCGGCGACAAGCAAGGCCACTTCATCGGCATACTGTGCCGTGAGATTGAGATCGTGCAGGATGGCCAGCACAGCGTGACCGGCGGCGGCCAGGCGGCGGGCCGCGCCGAGCAGTTGATGCTGGTGCGCGGGATCGAGACTGGAAACGGGTTCGTCGAGCAAGAGCACGCCGCCCCGGCCCGGCGATGCGAGCTGGGCCAAAGTCCGGGCGAAAGCAACCCGCTGCCATTCGCCGCCGGAGAGCCGCGCACAATCGCGGGCGGCCAAGTCGGACAGATCCATTTTCGCCAGCTGCTCGCAGGCCACGGCCCGCGCGTCATCGCCCGCGCCGTGCGCCAGCCGTCCGAGTTCCACCGCCTCGAGCACGGATAAACCCGCGGGTCGCACGTTGTCCTGACGCATCACCGCGCAACGCCGCGCCCGTTCGCGCGGACTGTAATCGCCGATCACCCGTCCATCGAGCCGCACCTCGCCGCGGTCGGCTTTCCACCAACCGGAGAGCACGGAAAGCAGCGACGATTTGCCGGCCCCGTTCGGACCGATGACGGCGAGGAGCCGGCCGGGCTTCACCTCGAGGGAAACGCCGTCGAGAATGCGCCGCGCGTCACGCGTCAGGGTGATCGCCTCCGCGACCAAACCGGGTGCGGAGTTGCTGCTCATACCGACCACGAGGAAGGACGCCGCAGCAGCCAGAGGAAAAACGGACCGCCGATGGCCGCGGTGAGAATACCGACCGCCAGCTCGGCCGGCGCGGTCAAAGTGCGCGCGCCAAGATCGGCCAGCACCAGGAGCATGGCCCCGAGGAGCACCGCCGCGGGCAGCACGAAACGGTGCAGGCCGCCGAGCAAGAGGCGCGCCATGTGCGGCGCGACGAGACCGATGAAACCGATCGTCCCGGCGAAGGCCGTGGCCGCCCCGACCAGGAGCGCGGCCGCTGCGATGGTCTCGCCGCGGACCCGCGAAACCGGCACCCCGAGATGCGCGGCCTGCTCCTCGCCGAGTTGCAAGGCGTCGAGTGCACGGGCGTGGCGCCGGAGGATGAAGGACCCGATGGCGAGGAAGACCAGCAGGACCAGGACCTGCGGCCACTGCGCAGAGGCACAACTTCCAAGTGTCCAGAAAGTCATGGAGCGCAACGCGTCGTCGCTGGCCGAAAAAAGAAAAAATCCGAGGACACTGCCGGCCATGGCGTTGAGGGCGACACCGGCGAGGATGAGCTTGGCCGTGCCGCCCGCGGCGAAGCCGGAGTGGAAAGACATGAGGATGAGCACGGCGAGCAACCCGCCGGCAAAGGCGGCCAGCGGCAGGAGCCAACCGCCGAGCAAACCCTCCCAGCCGAAAAAGAAACACAGCACTGCGCCGAGTGCCGCACCCGCGCTCACCCCGATCAACGCGGGATCGGCCAGCGGATTGCGGAACAATCCCTGCACCCCCGCCCCGGCCAAGGCAAGCGAGCCGCCGACCAAGGCGGCGAGCAGCACACGCGGCACGCGGATCTCCCAGAACACGGCGCGCACCACCGCGGGCACGTCGGCCGAACCGGAGAGAAGTTTCCACAAGTCCGCCGGACCGATACTCACCGCGCCGAGCGCCGCCGCGGCGAGAAGGACCAGCGGCAGGCAAGCGGCCAACAACACGAGTCGCCGGCGGTCGCGCCGCGCCGCGTCGTCTGCCGCCGTGCGGTTCACGGCCGCCGCAGCGCCGCGGCGACTTCGATCGCGGCGGCTGGCGTGCGCGGACCGAAACCGAGGAAGGCGGCATCATCGATACGGATGACGCGCAAGGCGCGGCCGGCCGGCGTGGACCCCAGACCGGGCACGCTGGCCAGGAGTTGCGCGTCATCGCCGACGACACTTTCGGAGACAATGACGAAATCCGGCGTGGCCGCGGCGAAGATCTCGGCCGAGAGCGGTTTGTAGCCGGTGAAAGCGGCGCAAATATTGCGTCCGCCGCTCGCTTCGATCATGGCGTGGGCCGCCGTGCCGGAGCCCGCGGCCGTCAGGTTGCCGCCCTGGCGGGCGAGGAGAAAAACCACGCCGGGCCGCTCGCCTTCGAGGCCGGCAGTCGCGGTGCGAAGCAATTTCACGTCGGCCTCCACCTGCGCGATGAGCTTGTCGCCGTCCTCGACCCGCCCGGTCGCCGCAGCGATGGCGAGGATTTTGTCGTCGATGTTGTCGAGCGAGTAGCCGTTGGGAATGACCACCACGTCCACGCCCGCCGCCTTGATTTGCTCGAGGACGGGCGGCGGACCGGCTTCGCCGGAAACCAAAACGAGGTCGGGCTTCTGGGCAAGGATGCCTTCGGCCCCGAGCATGCGGACGTAGCCGACATCGGGTTTGTCGCCCATGCCTTCGATTTCGTGGCCGGAGGTGTCGACCGCGACGATCTGCGGCGCGAGGCCCAAGGCCCCGGCGATCTCCGTGACCGCGGCACCCGCAGTGATCAGGCGTGACGACCCGGCGTGCACGGATGGCACGGCCAGCAGCACGGCCAGGATGGTCGCCGGACGGATCATCGGACGGGAAGCCGGACGGGTCTCAGGCGGCGTGGATTTCGTCGTCGAGCGCGGAGATGGCGTCGAACGTGTCCTGCGCGGCTTTGACCATGACGTCTTGCTCTTCGGCGGACCAGTCGATGGCGTTCATGTCCTCGCGGAATTTCATCCACAGCCCGCGCTGCGCTTCGCCGTGCGGGTCGAGGTATTTCATGCCTTCAAGGTCGGTCTTGCCCCAGGCTTTGCCGAGCGAACGGGCGATGAAACGCGCGCCGTTTTTGCTGCCTTCGAAAACATAGTAGATGCCCATGAGCACGGCCGGCGACGGCGCGTTGCGGATCGTGCCGATGAGGTTTTCCGAGCCCTTGAGCGACTTGATCGCGGCCGTCTCCAGTCCGAGGTGGGCCAGATCGGCTTCGAGGTTGGCCGTCTGGTAGAGCCCCGGGAGACCGAGACCGGAAAGACGGCGGTCTTCGTCGAGCACACGGTCGGTCGCCGCTTCCAGCTCGCGATGGATGAGCCAGCGCTGGGCGAGATAGTCTTTGTATTGGTCGTGCGCAATGGAACCGCCGATGAGGGCGGCTTCGAGCGGTTTGGCTTCGGCCATGGCATGCTGTTCGGCCGTCTCGGCCTTGAGGCGGCCCATGATGCCGGTGGGAGCGGTGGTGGTCATAATAATCGTGATGGGGTTTATTTTACTGACTGACAATGTATTTCGGATTGTTTTCCTGAGCAGCCTGACGGCTCCAAAGCCGCATGTCGCGCAAGTCCTCAATGGTCATTAGTCGGGTAGAGCCATCCAGGAAAGCGGCAATCGCTTTCCCGCCGTGGCGCGGATGCACGAAGCCGAAGTGGGAAGGGTCTGAATCCTCGGTCCACTCTCCCCCACCCCAGCTGCCGCCGGGTTCGCCGGGTGCTCGCACGTATTCGTAGCCATTGATTTCGCTGCTGCCCGCAGAGACAAAAGCAATGATAGAGCGATCGGCCTGTCCGACCGATTGGACACATTCGCTGTTGGTCTGGCCGGCCGTGCCGCCGACGAAGTAGCGGTTGATACCGAACGACGGAAAGGCACTGACCCCGTAGTCGTACATACTGCCGGACGGACTCGAAAGGTTCATGACCTTGAGCAGTTGCTGGCGGTTGTCTCCGGCCAGGAGCGTGCTTTCGATGGCGTAATTGAAATACGGCGCCAGTCGAAAAGGATAGCGGGCCCGCACCTGACGGTTGCTGACGGGTTTGCCCTCGCCGTTGAGCACATTTAGAGCCGAGGTATCGCGCGCTGCGAGGAAACGGCCACCGTTGTCTGCAGCAGCGGCTTGATAGGCGGAAATAAGCGTCCTGGCTGCGGCCGTCTCGGTTGCGGTCTTTGCTTTATCCGCGGCGGACAAAAGCCCCGCACTGCCAATGCCGGCCAAGACAGCCAGGATGGCTATGACAACAAGCAGTTCGATCAGGGTGAAGCCGGAGTTTCGCGTGGTTTTCATGGGACTGATGGGTATTTTGCGCGGAAAAACATGTTGCGGCTCCAAGCAGCGCGCCGATCTCCCGGCGCAGTGAAGGTGACATTGAAACTGCCCGAACCGGTTTCCACCGGCGCGGAGGCCGTCCATGCTGATTGTCCTGCGTGCTCGCTGTATTCTACGATCAAGATGCTCGCAGGCGGCCCGGTGAAGCTGTGCGTGACCGAAGTAATGTCGTCGTCATAAAGCGGTGTTCCCATGCCGGCCAAGGCCAGAAAGCGGGGAATGAAAACCGCCCTGCTCTGAGCGACATCGGACTGATCGAGGCGGACTTCGTAAATTTGCGCATGGGTCACGGCGCTGAAGTCGATCTGGAGCGAGTTGACGGGGCCGACGCTGCTGACGTCCCACTGGAAACCCCAAGTATTAACGAAGACCGGCTCATCGAGCTCTGTTTCGGGACTTGGAAAAGTTCCGCTTTGAAAGCGGCTAATCAGCACGGGTGGGAGTGAGGCACGGCCGACCGTTTCACCATTCACCTTGAGCGCGGGCGCACCTCCGGGACTGACGAAATCGTAGCCCTCCACCTCGCCAATTTGCATCTGCAGCACCACCGTCTTGACTCCGCCCAGCGGCGTCGGATCGGCCACCCGCAGAGTTCCACCGAGCGCATTGGGTATCTGAAGAAAGCTAAAGAAGTAGAGTGATTCCTCTGCGGGGTAAGCGCCACCCGTGCCGTCGGCGGCGGACGCCAAGCGGGTTATTTCGGCATCGCCTGACCCGGGCGCGAGAGAGACAAGGGGCCGAGGCCAGTCGGATATGCCGGGGAAACCGGGGAAACCAGGGTAGGTGTAGCGAGAAAGACTGGTCCAGCCGTCATAGGAAGTGGCGCCGGCCAGACCGGGATTCACCGGCTGCGCGTTGGCTCCGGGCAATAAACCGACCAAAACCACCCCGGCGCAGAGTACGAGGCGGCTGAGCGGCAGCAACGGCGGGCAGGGAGTGTTCAAGATCTGTTGAGAGGCTTCCGAAAAAAACTGCGGTATCGCAACAAACAGATGGCCCCGAGGCCTGAAGCGACTAAGGCAAGGGTCCCGGGCTCAGGCACGGTGGCCACTCGGTCCAAAGAAACGTTGTAGGTTTGTCCCGCCGTGCTCGGGTCTTGCGTCGCCGACAAAGCGATCTGCACGTTTTGGATCCCGTTGAAGACCGTGGCGAAAGTGCCGGCACCGTAGGATTGGAATGACGTCGGTGAGTTGACGATCGGAACCTTGAGTTGGAACCAAGCGCCCGGAGCCACGCTGAAGTCGACGCTGCTGCCGGCCCGGCCTGAGCCCGCGTCCAAACGAGCGTAGACCTTAAGGGCGACGGGGGCATCGTGAGACACATAGGCGGTAAACGTGCTCACGCCTCCGGAGATCCAATCCCCGACAAACGCGTCGCCGCTGGCGTCGGCGGAGCCGTTGCCGCGGAAGACAATGGTTCCAAATCCTCCGGCCGAGATGGCACCGGGCGCCGAGATGTAACCCCCTCCATCAAGGCCGCCCGTCGCCGACCAAACGGCTGCCGCGTTGGTGCTGCCCGTGCTCCATCCCGCGTTGCCCGAAGTAAAATCCTCGGTGAAGGGCACGAGAAGAGCCCCCGACGGCAGAACCGTGCAGAGCCAGACGATCGGAACAAAAACGAATCGGGCAAACATGATGAAGATTAAGATGACACGACTTCCGCCACCCCCCAAATGACCAGAGGCAGTTTTCAATGTGCGCCAAGTTAGTGCGATTGTGTCTCAATCTCAATAACGTGTCAAGGCGGTTTTCCGGCCGGTCGCGGACCGCCTGACTGGTCTGCGTAAATAACGAGCCCCCAAGGTGTCCTTGGCGATCGACCCCCCGCCCGAGGCCCAAGCTAATATCCTTGACTCCCTCTGTCCTAACTGCATAAATGCCCGTTCTGTCGCCGGGAGAGATCCGGTGGAGACAAATAAGCCGTGCAAGGCTTTCCCATTTCCAGCACCACCCATGTTCAGAAAATTCTTCGGACTGTTCTCCAGTGATATCGGCATCGATCTGGGGACGGCCAACACGCTCGTTTACGTCCGCGACCAGGGCATCGTCCTGCGCGAGCCCTCCGTCGTCGCCGTCCAAGCCGGGACGAACAAAGTTCTGGCCGTCGGCAACGAAGCCAAACGCATGCTCGGCCGCACACCCGGCAACATCGTGGCCATCCGTCCGCTCAAAGACGGCGTCATCGCCGACTTCGAAATCACCGAGGCCATGCTCGCCCACCTGATCAGCAAAGCCCACGGCGGCCGCCGCATGGTGCGCCCGCGCGTCGTCATCGCTGTCCCCTCCGGCATCACCGAGGTGGAAAAACGTGCGGTGAAAGACTCCGCCACCCACGCCGGGGCCCGCGAAGTCTATCTCATCGAGGAACCCATGGCCGCAGCCATCGGTGTCGGGCTCCCCATCCAAGAAGCGGCCGGCAACATGATCATCGACATCGGCGGCGGCACGACGGAAGTCGCCCTCATCTCGCTGGCCGGCATCGTCTTCAGCCGCAGCGTCCGCGTGGCCGGCGACGAACTCGACGAGGCCATCGTCCAATACCTCAAACGAAACTTCAACGTGGCCATCGGCGAACGCACTGCCGAGGACATCAAAATCAAACTCGGATCCGCCATCAAGCTGCCCAAAGAGACCTCCATGGAAGTCAAAGGCCGCGACCTGGTGGCCGGACTCCCCAAAACCATCACCCTGACCTCGCAGGAAGTGCGCGAGGCGCTGACCGAACCGCTCAACAGCATCGTCGACGCCGTGCGCACCACCCTCGAACGCTGCCCGCCCGAACTGGCCTCCGATCTCGTCGATCGCGGCATGGTGCTGGCCGGCGGCGGCGCCCTCCTGCGCGGTCTCGACCAATTGTTGCGCGACGAAACAGGCCTGCCGGTCCATATCGCCGACGACCCGCTCAGCGCGGTCGCGGAAGGCACCGGCCGCGTGCTCAACGAGATCGAAGTTCTCCGCAGCATCGCGCAAAACAGCACGGGGCGCAGCACACCCGTCGCCGCCTGACGCGCCGCCCCCGGAGGTCCACCCCGGACACGCATGGTCCCGACCCGATGAAGAAACTGAACCTCGTCCTGCTCGCGGTCGCCCTGCTCGTTTCGCTCGTCTTCCTCGGGTTCTCCACCGGACGCATGCAAGCCTGGCAGGGACGGTTCCTCGACGCGTCCACCCCGGCGCTGCAGGCCGGTTCGGCCCTCAGCGGCAAGATCGAAAAGCTCAACAAGGGGCTCAAAAGTCTCGACGAACTCGAGGCGGAAAACGCCGCCCTCGCCGCGCAAAACGAGGAACTGCGTGCCGCCCACCACCTGCGGGGCCAGCTCGACGCCGAAAACCGCCGCCTGCGCGCCGCCCTCGAATACCGCGAGCGCGCCGCCTTCAAACTCCTGCCGGCCGAAGTGGTCAGCCGGGACACGGACAGCTGGTGGAGCTCCGTCAAAATCAACCGGGGATTTTCCGCCGGCCTCGACACCGCCCAACCCGTGCTCAGCGGCGGCGGACTGGTCGGACGCACCACCACCGTGGCCAAGGATCTTTCCATCGTGCTCCTGCTCACCGACGAAAACTGCCGCGTGGCCGCCCGCGTCGAGGGGACCGATGAACAGGGCATCATCAGCGGGCGCCGCGCCGCCGGCAACGCCGCGCCCGAACTCGTGCTCAACTTTCTCCGGCGCGAAGCCAAATTGGAACCCGGCATGAAAGTCTTCACCGCCGGGGTGAGCGGAGGCGTCTTCCCCGCAGGCATCCCCCTCGGGGTCATCAAGGAATTCCGGACACGCGAACTCGACGGCCAAGCCACGGTCGAGCCCGCGGCGGACTTCTCCACACTGGAGGACGTCTTCGTCGTCCTGGAAAGCAAATGATCCGCGCGCTGGTCCTCTTCGCCGCCGTCTACCTGGTCATCATCGCGCAGGAGTTCCTGCCCGCGTTGCCCTTCTTCGCCAACGCCCGGCTGCTCCTCGTCCCGGTCGTCTTCTGCTACGGCGCTCTCTGGCTGCCTTTCCCCGCCATGCTCGGATTCGCCCTGTGGAGCGGACTGCTTTCGGATCTGGCCGATCTGCACGTCGCGGGTGACCGCGTTGAAATCGGACTCGGCTGGACTATGTTGTTTTATGTTCTCGCCGGCACCGTCTTGCAGGCTTGGCGCGACGCCTTCGCCGGCGGCCGCTGGGAAATCCACGCCTTGGCCAGCGGGGTTCTCACCCTCCTGCTCCAAGCCGGCCGCTATGCCATGGTCTGCCTGCGCCGCGAGTCGTTCCATTTCGACAGCACCATTTTCTGGCACATCGCCGGGCCGGCCCTCGCCGCCCTGTTCGTTGCGCCGCTCTTCTACTTCTTTTTCCGTCTCTGGCCCGGTGGTTTCCGCACCAACGCGCCGCGGGGCCGGCGGCTGACACCATGATCCGCCGCTCGAACGAATTCCGCATCGCCGTGGTCGCCTCCGTCTTCGCCGCCTGCTTCCTTCTGCTCGCCGGCCGGCTCTGGCAGGTGCAGGTCTCGCGCGGCGAGGAATACACGACCCGCCTCCGCGGCAACTCGCAGGTCAATGTCCGCCTCCCCGCGGTGCGCGGACAAATCACCGACCGCCACGGGCTTCCCTTGGCCGGCAACCGCGCCAGCAACGCGGTGGAATTCTACCTGCCCGACATGGTGCGCGACTACCGCAACCGCCACGGCGACGTCCCCCGCCACAATTACCGCACCACCGTGGGCGGCATGCTCACCGAAAAATCCGAGCCCGACATCGTCAAGATCGTCAACGAAACCGCCATGCCGCGCCTGGCCGAACTCGGCTTGGCCCGCGATTACAACGCCGGCCAATTGCGCCTCCACTTCCGCAACAACACCGAGGTCCCCTACCTCTATCTCGAGGACCTCGACTTCGAGACCATGGCGCGGGTCGCGGAGAACGGCCCCGGCATCGCCGGCATCAATTTCACCGTCCGCCCCGTCCGCCGCTACGTCTACGGATCCCTCGGCGCCCATTTCCTCGGCTACGTCGGCGCCCCGAACGAAATCGACAAGGAAGACGTCGCGCTGCAAATGGCCATGGTCGCCGCCACCGTGGCCAACGGCGGGACCAGCTACGATCCGCGCATCGTCGACCGGATCATCGACCAGACCGGGGAGGTCATCCCTCAGGAACCCGTCAAAGTCCGGGCCGACCTGCGCGACGAGGGCCTCGCCCCGGAACAGATCGAAACCGTCCGCCGCGGCATGTGGGACGCCGTCAACCGCGGCGGCGGCAC
>JBBECM010000028.1:0-6381 GCA_040881855.1 Chthoniobacterales bacterium
TTTGTGGTTACCCTCTGAATTTACTTTCAGAGTCAGGATTTCAAAAAACTTCGTGCTTTCTCTCCTGGCGCACAACGAGCGGGAAGGTTTTGGCCTCACTGCTCTCTGCTGCCGGTGGAAAGAACGCGAACCGATTGGCTCGGTCCCCATCAAAGGGGATGGAGAGATTGCCAGAAGTTAGCGCAGAGTCAACCGCCTTTTTAAAAAATCTTAAAATTTTTTCTAGGCTCCCCTGCGGGCCGGATCTCCAAATTCGTAAAGTATCAGACAGGGCAGTCAAACCAACGTTCAAAAAAAACTTTTCCCCCGGTCAGAAAGCGTAGAAGTGGCGTCCCCGCCGCTTTACCCCCGACGGCGAGCGGCGGGGGAAGCCGCTTCTACCTTAATCCTCTGGAACCCTCATGCTGCCTTTGCCATCTTCCCTTTTCTCGTCGTGACCCTCCCCAATCAACTCACCATCCTGCGCCTCGCGCTCACTGTCCTCTTCGTCGCCGCGCGCGAGAGCGGCATGGCTTGGGGTGGCACGGTGGCCGCCATCGCCTTCGCTCTGGCCGTCCTGAGCGACTATCTCGACGGCGTCCTTGCCCGGCGGCTGCAGTGCGAAACCGACTTCGGCCGCTTGATGGATCCGCTGGCCGACAAAGTTCTCATCGCCGCCGCGCTCGTTTGCCTTGCGTGGTCGCACGACATCCCGGCCTGGGCCGCCATCATTTTGATCTCGCGCGATTTTCTCATCACCGGATTGCGTCAGCTCGCACTTTCACACGGCACCGTTCTGGCCGCGGATCCCGCGGGTAAGACCAAGACGGCCTGGCAGATGATCATGATCGGATTTTTCCTCCTGCGCGACGCGATCGGCGAAAGCATCGGGCTCGCCGCTTATCCCGCGTGGGTCGTTTCAGTCGGCAACGTTCTCATCGCCGCGAGCGTCATCCTCTCGATCTACTCGGGCTGGCGCTACGCCCGCGCGCACTGGCACGTCGTCGTGCGCAGCGGGAAAAAATTGTAGCGGCGGCGGCGAGGACGGCGACGCTAAAGTCCAGCTTTCGCGACAAAGTCCCGCGCGGCACTTAGCGCATCGGCCAGCTTGGCCGCATCCTTCCCCCCGCCGCGCGCATTGTCCGGCTTGCCTCCGCCTTTGCCGCCGACGATCGGCGCGATGGACTGGATGAGTTTCCCGGCCGCCACTTTCGCCGTGTGATCCTTGCCCACGGCGGCGACGAGTGACACCGCGCCGTGGGAAACACCACCGAGCACGATCACGCCGCCGAATTTCCCTTTGAGCGCATCGGCGGCCGATTGCAGGGTGTCGCCGTCGGCCTCGCCGAGATCGGCGATCACCACGGGGATCCCGTTGATCGTCTCCGCTTGGCCCGCGAGTTCCGCCGCCACCGAGACCGCCTCGCGTTGCTTGGCGGATCTCAGGGCTCTCTCCGTTTCTTTTTGCAGCGCGAGGAAGGCGTCCAATTTCTTTTCCAGGTCGGTCAGTGGCGATCCGAGTTTGACCGCGACCGATTGCAAACGTTCGCGGTCCGACTCCGCCGCGCGGCGCGCTTCCTCGCCGGCCACAGCCTCGATGCGGCGGATGCCGGCCGCGACAGCGCCTTCGCTTGTGATGCGGAAAAGTCCGATCTCACCCGTGCCGCGCACATGGGTGCCGCCGCAAAGTTCCATGCTGTAGCCGTCGAGTGCTCCGGCCTGACCGCCGATTTGCACGACGCGTACACGGTCGCCGTATTTGTCGCCGAAAAATTGCATCACATCGCCACGCCCGCGCACATCGGCGTAGGCGACCTCGCTCCAACCGACCGGAGCATTTGCCAAAATCTTCCCGTTGACCAAGCGCTCGACCGAAGCCACTTGCTCCGGGGTGAGCGCCGCGCTGCTGAAATCGAAGGTGAGTTTGTCCGGTCCGACGTAGCTGCCTTTCTGCACCGCCTCGCGGCTGACCACCTCGTGCAAAGCCCAGTGGAGCAAATGGGTGACCGTGTGGTGGCGCTGGATGGCCGCGCGGCGGGGCACATCGACAAAGAGTTCCACCTCGGTGCCGGCCCCGGGCGCGTCATCGCTTTCGAGGAGATGAAGCCAGACATCGCCCGCTTTTTGCGTGTTGGCGATGCGCCAGAGATTGGAACCCGACCGCAGCTCGCCGGTATCGCCCACTTGGCCGCCCATTTCGGCGTAACAGGTGCTCGCCCCGAGCACGACGGCCAGCTTGCCCTTGAGATCGACAACCTCGGCAACTTTGGTCGCAACCGACATTTCCTCGAATCCGGTGAAACGTGTCGGCTCTTTGGTGGCGATCTCCGAGACGGTGATGATCTGCTTCTTTTGCGCGGCACGGGCGCGGCTGCGCTGCTCGTCCATCAACTTGTCGAAACCCGCCGTGTCGACCGAGAGCCCGCGTTCGCGCGCCATCAATTCGGTCAGATCGAGCGGGAAACCCTGCTCGTCGTAGAGTTTGAAAGCGAAGGCGCCGGAAATCTGCTGTTGCCGGTCCCGGGGACCACGCTCGCCTCGGGCGTGGTTTCCCGCGCCCTCGCGGGAAACAGCGTCCTCCTGCGTCCACAACCAAGCATAATCCTCATCCTGTCCCACCACCCCGCCATCCCAGGGATTGCGGCAAATGTAGGAAAACTTCTCCTGCAGATGCGCCTCCCCACGGATGAGGCGGTCGTGCGACTCCTCCTCCCAAACGTGCTCTCCGCTGACACCCGCCGCCTTGTTGATCTGGTGCGCGGTGGTGGACTTGATGCCATGGAGGATTTTCGCGAGTTGGTGAAAGACGGGACGCCCTTCTTCGTCCTCCGATTCGACCTGCGGTTCGATGAGCAAGTGCACGTGATCGGGTATCACGCAGGCAGCGTAAACGTGGTATTGGCCGAGACTTTGGCCGTGCAGAATGCTGCCCATCACGATATCGCGTTCGGACGGAGACAACTGGCGCTTCGCCCGCGTGGAGAAGGTCAGCATGTATTTGCCCCACGGACGTTCGAAATGGGGGAGATTGCGTTTGGTGTAGCGTGTTTCAGAGGAGGCCGAGGCGGGCGTGCTCCCCGAGACCGACTGCAGGAGACGGTCGGCTTCCGTCTCGAAAAGCGCGATGCCTTTGTCCAGCGTGCGATTGAAGGCCTCTTCCTCGCCGCGGAGCACTTGCTCGACGTGCGCCTGTTTCTCGCGCAGTTCGGGGAAAACTTCGCCCATGGTCCGGGCGAGCACAGCGGTGAGCTTGTAAAAAAACGGTTCATGGAATCCGAGGGTGCGTCCGTAACGCACTGCCCGGCGCAGGATGCGGCGCAGCACGTAGTTGCGGTCGTTGTTACCGGGCACAATGCCATCGGCCACGGCGAAGCTCAGCGTGCGGGCGTGGTCGGCGATGACGCGGAATGCGATGTCGATTTTTTCCTGCTCGCTGTGTCCGGTCGATCCGGCCTCGGGGAGCGTCGATCCGTATTTTTTGCCGCTCAATTTTTCGATCTCGGCGAAGAGCGGACGGAAGACATCGGTCTCGTAGTTGGAGACGCGGGCCTGGGAGAAGTCGGTGAATCCTTTGGTCCCCTGCACGACCGAGCAGACGCGCTCGAAGCCCATGCCGGTGTCGACGTGCCGGGCGGGGAGCGGAGTGAATGTGCCGTCCGGATTGGCGTTGAATTGGATGAAGACCAGATTCCAGATCTCGATGCACTCGGCCGTGCCCTTGTTGACCAACGCGCCCCGCGTGTCGCCCTGCGGCGTGAGGTCGATGTGCAATTCCGAGCAGGGACCGCACGGACCCGTCTCACCCATCATCCAGAAATTGTCCTTCTTGTTCCCGGGCACGATGTGCACCTGCGGGTCGTGTCCGGCCGCGCGGAAGTGCCCCGCCCAATGATCCCATGCCTCCTGGTCGAACTCGCTCGGGTCACCCGGTCCCGGCGAGTAGACCGTGGCATAGAGGCGCGAGGCGGGAAATTTCCACCGCTCAATGAGCAGCTCCCACGCCCAGTCGATGGCTTCTTTTTTGAAATAGTCCCCGAAGCTCCAATTCCCGAGCATCTCGAAAAACGTGTGGTGGTAGGTGTCGAGCCCGACGTCCTCGAGGTCGTTGTGCTTGCCGCCGGCGCGGATGCACTTCTGCGTGTCGGCCGCGCGGGTGTCGGCCGCGGCGACGGCCCGCGGCCAGCGCGAAAGGTCGGCTTTCGCATTGCCGAGGAAAATCGGGACGAACTGGTTCATCCCCGCGTTGGTGAAAAGCAGGTTCGGCGAGTCCGGTAGGAGGCTCGAGGAGGGCAAAATGGTGTGCTGCTTCCCGCGGAAAAATTCGAGGAAGCTGCTTCGGATTTCGGAACCGGCCGGAACGTGCGCCATATCGGACAGCCAAATCTACCGCCTGCCGCGCCGCGAACAAGCACGCCCTCGCTTCAACCCCGCGGCAGACGGCGGGCGTTCTTTTCCATCAACCGGTTCAGCCTGAGGAAAGCGCGTTTGGCCGATTCGACATCCTGCTCGGCAGCCAGCCGCTTGGCCAGGGACGCCATCTTCGGATCATCTTCGGAAAAAACGCGCGCGATCACCCCGGCTTGCGGCGCGATCCCGTCGATCGACCCGCGCGCCAACGTTTCGCGGATCGCCTCGTAGGCTCCGACCGCGGCGACGGTTCCGGGCGGAAGCGACGCAAAGTCCCCCGACTCCGTGTAGGGGCACGGCGGCAAACGGCCGTCGGGGGAATTCCGGAGGAGCGGACCGAAAAACATGGCCGCACCCGCGGCGAGCAGAAAGCAGACGAGACCGATGGTCACAATGCGGCCCGCCATCGGATCAGGCGGGGCGGCGTCCGCGCAGGACAACCCGGGCAAGCTCGAGGTCGCCCGGGTAGGTGACCTTGCCGTTCCATTCGGGCGTCTCGACCAGGGCGACCGGAGCACCCGCGGCCTGCACGGCGGACGTCTCGTCGGAAACGTGTCCCCCGGTGGCGATCACCTCGGCGTAGGCGTGGCGCAACAATTCGGCTCGGAAAATCTGCGGTGTCTCCACCGCCCACAAATTGGTGCGGTCCACCGAATCGACGATGAATCCCTCGTCATTGATGCGCTTGAGCGTGTCATTGACCCGCCGCGCGCAGGCCGCGGCGCCCGTGTTGCCGGCGGTTTCCAGGCAACGCTCGATCATGGCGCAGTCGACCAGCGGACGCGCGGCATCGTGCACTGCGATCATGGAAGCATCGGCCACCACCGCGTCGAGGCCTTCGGCCACGGAAAGATGACGATACGCTCCGCCTTGGACCACCGCCTTCAATTTCGAAGGCGCCGCCCCGCGGGCGATTTTCTCCAAGTCGCCCCGGGCGCTCGCGGCACAGACCAGCACGATCGCGTCGACAGCCGGACAGTCATTGAAGGCCGCCACGCTCCAGGCCAAGACCGGACGCCCCTCAAGTTCGGCCGTCAGCTTGTTGAATCCCATGCGGCGGCTCGAACCGCCGGCCACGATGACGGCCCAGACGCCGCCTTTTTTTGCTGCGCGCGTCTTAGCCAAGCTGCTTCTGCACCTCCGCATTGACCGCTTTGCCTTCGCTGCGGCCGGCCGCTTTGGCCATCACGGCCTTCATCACCGCGCCCATCTGCGCCTTGCCCGTCGCGCCCGTCGCAGCGATGGCCTCGCGGACCAGGGCGGACAATTCGTCGCCCGACATGGCCGCCGGAAGATAGGTCTCCAAAAGGGCGACCTCGGCCCGCTCTTTGGCCGCCGCTTCGTCGCGGCCACCCTTGGCGAAACCATCCGCCGCGTCCTGGCCCTGCTTGATGCGTTTGCGGATGACCCCGATCGCATCTTCGTCGGCCAAACCGCCGTCGGACCCGGCCCCTTTTTCGATCAACGCGTATTTCAGCGACGATTTCAGCATGCGCAGGGCGCCGAGGCGGTCGGCGTCCTTCGCTTTCATGGCCTCCTTGATGTCCTCGTCGATTTTTCCGGTCAGACTCATCGTCCGGAGACTAACCGCCACCCCGGCGAGCGGCCAGCGGTTTCCCCTCCCGTCATTGCCGCCAGGCAGGTGCTCCACTAGGTTGGCAGGGCGCATGAGCAAGGCCCCGCGCCAGATTCCCATCCTCGGCACACCCGTGGCGGTGGTCGATTACGACTCCGCCATGGCGGCAACCCTGCGGCTGGCCCGCGAGGGGCGACCCGCTTCCGTCGCGGCCAGCAACACCCACATCATTTCGCTCGCGCGGCACAAGAGCGACTTCGGCGAAACCATGCGGAAGTTCGATCTGGTGCTGCCGGATGGCATGCCGCTGCGCTGGTCGCTCAACGCGCGGGGCGCGCAACTCAAGGACCGCGTTTACGGGCCGTATTTCATGGAGAAAATGATCCGCGCCACCCCGCGGCCGTGGCGCCATTTTTTCT
>JBBECM010000029.1:0-37856 GCA_040881855.1 Chthoniobacterales bacterium
AATCCACCTTCATGGTCGAGATGAACGAAACCGCCGCCATCCTCAACAACGCCACTGACCGCAGCCTCGTCATCCTCGACGAGATCGGACGCGGCACCTCGACCTTCGACGGACTCTCCATCGCATGGAGCGTGGCCGAGCATCTCCACGACATCACCGGCTGCCGCACCCTCTTCGCCACCCACTATCACGAACTCACCGACCTCGCCCGCACCCGCCCCGGCGTGGCCAATTGCAATGTCGCGGTGCGCGAATGGAACGACGACGTCATCTTCCTCCGCAAAATCATCCCCGGTCCCGCCGATCAAAGCTACGGCATCCAAGTGGCGAGACTGGCCGGCCTCCCCGAACCCATCTTGAAGCGGGCCCGCGAAATCCTCGCCAACCTGGAAAACTCCGAACTCAACGCCGAAGGCAAACCCGCCTTTGCCGAAAAATGCAAACGCCCCCACAAACTCCGCGCCTTCACCGACCAGCTCGATCTCTTCGAGTCATAGCAGCAGCGATACTCACGTCCCCACACTCTTGTAGCGGCGGACTGTGTCCGCCGGAACCTATCTCCCAAACCCCGCACAAAACTCCCGGAACGCCCTCTCCTCCTCCGCCGTGGCCACCCCCGCCACAATGTGCCCCGCTAAGCTGCGTGCGACCACCGCCTGCGCTGCCGGCAAATCCAGTTTCTTGATCACCAACCGGATAATCGAAGCAAACGTGTTGCCGTTGTAGAAGCAAAACGGCGCCATGCGGTGGCAGCGCCGACAAAGCTCGGCCGCATCCTCCAGACTCATCGGAGACAAGTGGCGCGACTCCCACAAATTCTTGGTTATCTCGTAACCATCGGAAGTCGGCTTGTGCAGGGCCGTCTTGGCCTCACACAAAACTGCATTTTGGGACACGACCACCTCCCAAGTAAAAGGCGCCAACCAAGGCCTTGGTCTATCCATTTTGACCCTGCTTGCCTTGCCTCGCTTTTTTCATCTGCTGCAATTCCTCGACACCCGTGGGCTTGAGATAGCCTTTTCCCGTCCGCGCATAAACGGGCTCCGCGCTGAATTGGTCCTGAATCGCCAACCCCTCCTCCATCAACTCTATGAACAAAGGATCTTTCAACAGTTTTGGATCGACCGCCGATTTCACATCACCACCCTACCACCAACCCCCGCCGCTCCGCAAATCCTTGCCTTCCCAGTCCGCTACCTCCGCGGTTTTTCCTTCCCGCGCCAACCATTGACACCCCTCTCGTTCCTCAAAGAAACTCCTCCGATGCCAATGCTGCACTTCACCAAAATGAACGGGGCCGGCAACGACTTCGTCCTGCTGGACAACCGTGGCGGGTCGCTCGCCCTCACCGACGCCCAGATTGCCCGCCTGTGCGACCGCCACCGCGGCGTCGGCGCCGACGGGCTCCTCCTTGTCGAAAAACCCGAGGCCAAAGCCGATTTCCGTATGCGCTACTACAACGCCGACGGACGCGAAGCCGAGATGTGCGGCAACGGCGCCCGCTGCTTCTCCCGCTTTGTCGACAAGCTCGCACCGGCCAAAGATGGCACGCTCGGCTTTGAAACCCCCGCCGGTGTGATCACCGCCACTCTCCGCGGCGACCAAGTCTCGCTGGCCATGAGCCAACCCGGACCCTTCGCCGACGGCATCGAACTCGACGCCGACGGACAAAAACTCACCGTCTACTCGATCAACACCGGTGTCCCGCATGCCGTTGTGCTGGACGACAATCTCGACAGCACGGACGTCCACAGCTTGGGCGCCGCCCTGCGCCATCACCACCACTTCCAACCCCGCGGCACCAATGTGAATTTTGTCCGTCAACTCGGACCGCAAGACCTTGCCATCCGCACCTACGAGCGCGGCGTCGAGGCCGAAACCCTGGCCTGCGGCACCGGAGTGGTGGCCAGCGCACTGACCGTCGCCGCGCTCACCGGCGCCGAATCCCCCATCCGCGTGCTGGTCAAAGGCGGCGACACCCTGAGCGTCGATTTCCTCCGCTCCGGCGACGGCTTTTCCCATGTCATCCTCACCGGCCCGGCCGATTTTGTCTTTGAAGGCACGATCACCGTCTAGTTCACTCCCTCCATGTTCGCCGGCACCTACACCGCCCTCATCACGCCCTTCCGCCAAGGCCAAGTCGATTACGACGGATTCCGCAAGCTGATCGAAGCCCAGATCGCCGGCGGCGTGGACGGTATCGTCCCCGTTGGCACCACCGGCGAATCACCCACCCTCTCGCACGACGAGCATCGCGACGTGATCAAAGCCGCGGTGGAGATCGCCGCCGGACGCGTCAAAGTGGTCGGCGGCACGGGCTCCAATTCGACCGACGAAGCTATTGCCCTCACCGAGGAAGCGGAAAAAGCCGGAGCGGACGGAGCCCTCATCGTCGCGCCCTACTACAACAAGCCTTCACCCGAAGGCCTCTACCGCCATTTCCGCGCCATCGCGGAGGCAACGAAACTTCCCATCATTCTCTACAGCATCCCCGGGCGCTGCGGCATCGAGATCAGCGTGCCCGTCGTGGCCCGCCTGGCCAAGGATTGCCCCAACATCGTGGCGATCAAAGAAGCCGGCGGATCGGTCGAACGCGTCAGCCAGTTGCGCCAAGCCGTGCCCGACACCTTCCAAATCATTTCCGGTGATGACTCCCTCACCCTGCCCTTCATTTCCGTCGGTGCGGTCGGAGTGATCAGCGTCGCTTCCAATGTCGCCCCTGCCCAGGTCAGCGAATTGGTCCGCGCCGCACGTGAAGGACAAATGACCCGCGCCGAACAACTGCACCGCTGTCTCTACCCGCTTTTCAAGAACCTCTTTATCGAGAGCAATCCGTCTCCGACCAAATACGCACTCTCCCTCACCACGGGTCTTTCGCCCGAACTTCGTCTCCCGCTCGTTGAAATGTCCGAGGAAAACCGCCAACTGGTCCGCGCCACTCTGGCCGGACTCGGAATCCTCTCATGAGCCAACCCCTTCGTCTCTGCATCCACGGCTCGAAGGGCCGCATGGGCGAAGCCCTCATCCGCTGCGCCGGCGAAGACCCCGCCTTGCAAGTCACTGTCGAGGTCGATGCCGGTGACGATTTCGCCGCGGCCCTGGCCAAGTGCGATGCCGTCATCGACTTTTCCGCCACGCAGATCACCCCGCAGGTGGCCAAAGCCTGCGCCGAGGCCGGCAAGGTGCTGGTCATCGGCACGACCGGACACGAACTCGCCGAACGCGAACAAATCAACAAAGCCTCGACCAAGATTCCTCTCGTCTTCTCCCCGAACTACAGCGTCGGTGTGAACACCCTCTTCTGGCTGACCCGCAAAGCGGCCGAAATCCTCGGTCCCGGTTTCGACCTCGAAGTGGTCGAGATGCATCATCGCTTGAAAAAAGATTCACCGTCGGGAACCGCACGTCACCTCGCCGAGATCCTGGCCGAGGTGCGCGAACTCGATTACGCCGAAGCCGCCCGCCACGGCCGCGCCGGCATCGTCGGCGAACGCACCAATGACGAAATCGGCGTCCATGCCATCCGCGGTGGCGATGTGGTCGGAGAGCACACCGTCATCTACGCCGCCCCCGGCGAGCGTCTCGAACTCACCCACAAAGCTACCAGCCGCGACACCTTCGCCCGCGGAGCCCTCCGCGCCGCCAAGTGGGCGTCCCAGCAACCTGCCGGTCTTTATGACATGCAGGACGTGCTGGGTTTGAAGTAGGCGGTGTCTATGCGCCGCGAAAAACGCGGGCCAGAATTTCCACTCCGTCTGCCAAGGAGGGCGCAGGCCGGACGAAAAAGCGGTCGGCATCGACCGGGACCACCGGACAACCGAGATCGACCGAACGGGCTTCGCGAGCCGCACGATCTTCGTCGAAACCGCAGGGTGCGGCGATGACGAGTTCCGGCCTCGCGGCGCGCACTTCGTCCCAAGTCGTCCGGACCGAGCGCTCGCCCGCGCGGCCGAGCACTTCATCGCCGCCGGCCGCCTCGACCATTTCCGGAATCCAATGACCGCAGGCGAAAGGCGGGTCGATCCATTCCGCCACAAAGACGCGCGGACGGCGCTTGCCCTGCGAGGCCTGGCGCACGGCGTCGATGCGCTCCATCATCCTCCCGGCGACGGCAAGACCCCGATCGGTCACGCCGAGCTCGCGTCCCAGGTAACGCACCGACTCGGCCACTTCGGACAGGGTGCGCGGACCGAGCGAAATCACTTTCGCGCCGAGATCGGCGATGTCCGCTCCCGACACGGCGCACACCTTGCACAAATCCTGCGTGAGGATGACGTCCGGCCGCAGCGAGGCCAAAAGATCGCCATCCACGGCGTAAAGCGTTTCGCCCTTCTCCACCGCGGCGCCCACCGCCTCGTCAATCTGCCGTCCGCTCAAGGCCGCAGAATCGATCCTGCTGGCCGAAACAACCGGAACACCCCGCACCCCCTCGGGCCATTGGCACTCGTGGGAACGTCCGACCAGCGAGCCGAGCAGACCAAGGTCGGCCACGATTTCGCTCGCGCTGGGCAGGAGGGAAACAATGCGCATCCGGCCGAGCATAGCCCGGCCCTCCGCTTGGCGAAATAGCTGGATTTTTCCAACCAGTCAGACTAGTTTGATCCCATGATCAAAGAAGTCGGCGCCTTTGAGGCCAAAACACATCTTTCCCGGTTGCTCGATGAGGTGGCCGGAGGGGAGACCATTTACATCACCAAGCACGGCAAGCGGGTCGCCGAACTCCGGCCGCCCGCGCCGAAGAAGCAGACCAAAGCGAAGTTCGGCTGCGCCAAAAGTCCGGACTTTTACATGGCGCCCGACTTCGATGAGCCACTCGAGGAATTCAAGGAATACATGTGAGGTATCTGGTCGACACCAACGCCTGGATCGGATTCCTCGAGGGCGAACGCGGATTCGGGCGTCGCGCCAAGGACATCCTGCAGCACGAGCCGTGGGAGTGCCGCGTCAGTCTCGCCTCCGTATGGGAGGCCGCCATCAAGGTTGGCCTGGGCAAACTCAAACTCGGCTACTCGCTCGACACCGACCTTCCCCGTCTTTTCGAGGAGAATGGTTTTGCAGTGATCATCCCCGACTGGCGCGCGGTGACCGCGGTGCAGCAGCTTGAGCCGGTGCATGGCGATCCGTTCGACCGAATCCAGGTGATCCAGGCCCGCCAGCGCGGGATGGACATCATCAGTCGCGATCCCGTGTTCGATCGCTACGGTCTGCGCCGGGTGTGGTGAGCGCCTCGCGGTTTTCCATCCAGCGCGCAATCCAGATGCAAGCCTCGTAAAGCAACACCATCGGTGCGCCCATCAGGATGAGGGTGAAAATATCGGGCGTGGGAGTGATCACCGCGGCGAGCAGGAAAATGACCACGATGGCATAGGGGCGCGTGGTTTTCATCCGGGCGTGCTCGAGCAGGCCGACTTTGACCAGGGCCAGCACGACGACCGGCAGCTCGAAGGCCAGACCGAAAGCGAGGACGAATTGCGTGGTGAAGCTGTAATACTCCCCGACCGTCCAAGTCGGCCGCCATTGCATCATCTGCGCATCCTGGAAGAAGAATTCCAGCGCCGCCGGCAACACGGCGTAGAAGGCAAAAGCCGCCCCGGCGAGGAAGAGCCCGAAACCGACGACGGAAGCCAGCAGGACAACCTTGCGCTCGCGCCCGGTCAGGGCCGGAAGGATGAATTCCGCGAGGAAGTAGAGCAGGACCGGAAACGAAATGACCAAGCCGGCGTAGAAGGCCAGCTTCAAGGAGATAGTCATCGAGTCGGCCACACCGAGGGACTGCAGGTTGTCGATCCGCGTGGGATCCAGCGCGAGTAACGGCGCCTGGACAAAGGACGCGAGTTGTCCGCGGAAAATGAAAGCGAACACCATGCAAACCCCGAGCGCAATGGCCATGCGCACGACCATGCGCCGCAGGTCCTCCACATGGTCGAGGAAAGGCTTCGGCCTGTCCCGCTCGTCGCGGAACTTGATGAACTTTTCCAGACTCACAGCCACCTCCCCGCGGCCAAGCGCGCGTAAAGTCCCAAGGTGTTCGCATCCTCGATCACCCCGTGCGCGACCATCTCGCGCAACTCCTCCGGCCCGAAGGACTTCATCTCGAGGATCTGCTCCTCCGCGTCGTGCACCGCAGCCCCGCGATCCCAGCGGACTTCCGTGGCAAGGAACTGGTGCGTGTGTTCGTCGGTGAAGCCCGGCGAGGTGAAAAATTTTCCGAGATATTCGAGCGTCCCGGTCACCGTGCAACCGGCTTCCTCGGACAACTCCCGGCGCGCCGCTTCGGCGATGGTGCGCTCGGTGACTTCCTCGTCGACTTGCCCGGCCGGAAACTGCCAGAAATCGCGCCGCGCCGGCACGCGCTCCTCGCGGATCATGACGAACGACCCGTCCGGCAAACGCGGGGCCACCGTCACGCCGACTTTCCGGCTAACCTTTGTCCATTCCCGTCCCTCCGGACGCGAAGGAGTGCGGATTGTCTCGCGGGTCACCCGCACATGCGGGGAGTCGAGCAGAACATCTTCCCGCAGCACCTCCCACCCGCCGCTCATGACGCACGCCGCGACAAATGCTTGCGCCACCAAGCCAGACGCGACGCCGCCCGCCGCGGCGAAGGAGCGCCTTCGGCCGTGCGCGACTGCAGGGAACGTTTGGCATCGAGCACGCGCAACGCGTCGGCGCGGAACAGTGTGCTCGCGGAGTGCAGGTCCCCGAGCGTCAGTTCGCGCAACGTGACACCCCGCTTGACGCTCAGCCCCACCAAGCGGCCGACAACCTTATGCGCGTCGCGGAAAGGCAACCCGCGCCGCACCAGATAATCGGCCCAGTCGGTCGCCACAAGAAGCGCGTCGTCCGCCGCGGCGGCCATGCGCTTTTTGTCCCACTGCGCAGCGCCGAACATCTCGGCGAGGATTTGCAAAGACGCCCCGAGCGTGTCGGCCGAATCGAAGACCGGCTCCTTGTCCTCCTGCAGGTCGCGATTGTAGGAAAGCGGCAGACCCTTCAACGTGGTCAGCAGCGAAACCAGGTTCCCATAAAGCCTGCCGGTTTTCCCGCGGGCCAACTCGGCGATGTCCGGATTCTTCTTTTGCGGCATCAGGCTCGAACCGGTGGTATGCGCGTCGCTCAAGCGCAGGAACCCGAATTCGCTCGAGGCCCAGAGGACGGTGTCTTCGCAGAGCCGCGACAGATGCATGCCCGCGATGGCGCAGGCGGATAGAAATTCGCAGGCAAAATCACGGTCGGACACCGCATCCATGCTGTTCTGCGAGACTTCGTCGAATCCGAGTTGGCGGGCCATGAAGGTGCGATCCAAGGCGATGGTCGAACCGGCCAGCGCCCCCGAGCCGAGCGGCAGGACATTGGCCCGCTTCGCCGCGTCGGCCAGGCGTCCGGCGTCGCGCTCGAGCATTTCGACGTAAGCGAGCAAATGATGCGCGGCCAGAACGGGTTGCGCGCGCTGCAAGTGCGTGTAGCCCGGCATGATCGCTTCCCCGGCCCGCCCGGCCAGACCGACGAGCGATTTCTGCAGGCTCCGCACCGCGGACAGCAGCAGCGCGGTTTCGTCCCGCATCCACAGCCGCAGGTCGGTTGCGACTTGGTCATTGCGCGAGCGCGCCGTGTGCAATTTGGCCCCGGCTGCGCCGATTTTTTTGGTCAGCGCCGCCTCGATGTTCATGTGCACGTCCTCAAGTTCCTCGCGCCAGATGAACTTACCGGCACGGACTTCCCGCGCGATGGCGTCCAGTCCCCGCTTGATCGCCGCAAGTTCCCGCGCGGTCAAAAGCCCCGCCTTGCGCAGCGCCGCGGCGTGGGCCTTCGACCCCGCGATATCATGCAAGGCAAGGCGCCGGTCAAAAGAAACGGACTCGCCGTAAGCGCGCAACCGCGCCGACGGATCCTGCGTGAACCTTCCGTGCCACATATCAGATTGCGGCCAGCACCTCGCGTCCGCTTCTGCGGCAGACGCCCTTCAATTTCAACTCATCGCAGCGCGCCTCGATGCGCACCTGCTTGTTGGCCGGGGTGAAACCCATCCGCTTGGCCATGCAATTCTCGAGTAACTCCATGTTCAGGTCCTCGAACTCGAGGATGGTCTGGCAATCGAGGCAGATGAGGTGGTTGTGATGCGGATGGTCGACGAAGTTCGGATCGTAAACCTTGCGCCCCTGCCCGAGGTCGAGTTCGCGCAACAACCCGCTCTCCACGAGGATCGGCAGGGTGCGATAGACCGTAGCCCGGCTCACCGTCCGCTCGATCCCCCGGGCCATGTCGAGCAACTCGTCGGCCGTGTAGTGCCGGTCCGTGCTGAAAGCCGCCTCGATGATGGCATCGCGTTGCGTGGTCTTGCGCAGCCCCTTGCCGGCAAGGAACTCGCGGATCTGATTGCGCACGACCTCTTCCATGGGTGGTATTGGGCGCTTTCGCGCCTTCTCGGATAGTCCACGCCCCCTCCCCAAGGGTCAAGACTCGGCGCCCGCCGCCGAAATTTCTCCCGTCCGCCTCGGGAAATGGCACAATGCCCCGATGCGCTCGCTGGACCGTGACTCGCTCAAACACGCCGCCGCCGTCTACGCCGTCCGCTTCCTCGAACCCGGCACCATCGTCGGCCTCGGCACCGGCTCGACCGCCATCCACGCCGTCCGCGAAATCGCCCGCCGCCACGCCGCGGGCGAACTTCCCGGACTCCGCTGCTTCGCTACTTCGTCCGAAGTGGCCCGCGCCGCCGAGGCGGCCGGCCTCCCGCTGATCGACGCCGAGGGCCCCGCGGTCATCGATGTGACCATCGACGGCGCCGACGAAGTCGACCCTCGACTCAACCTGATCAAAGGCGGCGGGGGCGCCCTGCTCCACGAGAAAATCGTGGCCCAGGCCAGCAAGCGCGAAATCATCGTGGTCGACGAAGCCAAAATGTCGCCGCAACTCGGCACCCTTTACCGCCTGCCCGTCGAAGTCATCCCCTTCGGCCGCGCCGGCCAGTGGCACTTCCTCCACGACCTCGGCGGAAATCCGGTCTTGCGCACCAAGAAAGACGGCAGCCCCTACATCACCGACGAGGGCAACTTCATCTATGACTGCACCTTCGGTCCCATCGCCGATCCCGAGGAACTCGGCGCGGAGCTGCACGCCCGCAGCGGCATCGTGGAGCACGGGCTCTTCCTCGGTATGGCCGACGATGTCATCGTTGCCGGACAAAACGGGCTGCGCCATCTGCAGCGTGATCCAGTCAGCGGCGAGGTCCGCGAAATTGCCGTCGCTTGACGGCAGGGGCGCGCGCGAGGCGTGCCCCTATCCCTTGCCGTCCCCCCAAACCTTCGACAAACGCCCGCCCGGAACCGGCGGAATGGCCAGGCCATCGGACGCGTAGTGCGCCACGTCGTTGAACAAGGTGAGCCTTCCGTTCATCGCATCGCGGAAATCGAGGATGCTCAGCGACGCCGGATTCAAATCCAGATGGTCGCGATACCGCCGCGGATCGAACCCCAGGATCGCCCCGAGCAGCAGCCGGATCGTCGCCTTGTGCGATACCAGGCAAATCATCTCCCCCGCATGCGCCGCCACCGAACGCAGCAACGCCGGCATGGCCCGCGCCGCCACGGCCAGTCCGGTCTCGCCACCCTCCGGCGCAAAATTGTAAGGGTCCGCCTCCCACTTCACATACATGTCGCCGAGCCCCGTCTCCGCCTCGTGCCGCGTCAGCCCTTCCCACACGCCGTGGTTGATCTCGAGAAAACCATCCTCCGGTTCCACCGGCTTGCCGTGCGGAGCGGACAACATCCGCGCCGTTTCCATCGTCCGGTCGAGCGGCGAGGCATAAAAAGCCGCGATCGGCTGCCGAGCCAGGCGGCTCGACAGGGCCTCCACCTGCCTCCGCCCTTCATCGCTCAACGCGACGTTCGTCGCGCCGGCAAAACGATCCTCCGCCGACAGCACGGTTGCGCCGTGGCGGACGAGAAACACCCGCGTTTTCATCGCGTCAGTCTATCCGCCACCAGACCCGGACGCCAACCCGCGACATGGTCGAGGCACTCCGCAATGGCCGGAGCAATCAGGGCGAGGCACTCACCGATCGCCGCCGGTCGCCCCGGCAAATTGACCACGAGGGAACGGCCCGCCACCCCGGCCACCGCACGCGTCAGAATCGCCGTCGGAACACGCTCGAACGATTTCATCCGCATGATTTCCCCGAACCCCGGCAACTCCTTCTCCAGCACCGCCCGCGTCGCTTCGGGCGTGACGTCGCGCACCGACGGACCGGTCCCGCCCGTGGTCACGATCAAGGGCAGCCCGTCATCGATCATGGCCCGAAGCGTCTCCTCGATCGCCGTGCGGTCGTCCGGCAAGACCCGGGCATGGAACTCCATCTCCTCGTGGAAAAAATCGCGCAGCACCCGCTCGATCTCCGGACCGCTCGCGTCCTCGTAAACTCCCGAGGCCGCCCGGTCGCTCAAGGTCACGCGTCCGACCAGGAATTTCCGCCCGCTCATCTCCGCATCTTAAGCCCTGGCAAAAACGAGACCAAGACTATTGACACCACAACCTGTTGTGCTGTTCACTCGGATCAGTCAGCTGAAACCACTATGCGTTGCCCCCGTTGCGGAGACATGCGCGACCGCGTCATCGACTCGCGCTCGATTCAGGAAGGCGAGCGGATCCGTCGTCGCCGCCAATGCCTGGACTGCGGCACCCGCTACACCACGTACGAGGAAATCGAGCAGGTGGAACTCCGCGTGCTCAAGCGGGGCGGACGGCCCGAACCTTTCCACCGCTACAAACTCCTCAGCAGCCTTTCCAAGGCCTGCGAGAAGCGTCCGATCAAACTGGAAACCCTCGAACGCCTCGTCGATGAAATCGTGACCGAACTCGGGGCCGAAGCCGGACGCGAAGTGCCCAGCCGCCTCATCGGGTTGCGCGCCATGGAGAAGCTCCAGGCCGTCGATCCCGTGGCCTACGTCCGCTACGCCTCCATCTACCGCCAATTCCAGGAAGCCGGCGAATTCGTCGACGAAGTCGAGCAGATGAAAAAGCGCAGCCCGCGTCGCGCCGACCAACCGGAACTTTTTAACGCCCCCAAGTCACCCCTCCCCGCCTGAGGACCTCCGACCTCTCATCCCTCAACTCTCAACCCTCAACTTCCCTTGATCGCTTTCGCCGATAATCTTCCGCTCGTCCGGCTCTCCGACAAACGCGCCATCAAATACGAGCGCGCCTGGCTCGAACGCGCCGTGGCCGAGGCCGCCGAGGAAGCCGGTTACGCCCGCTGGTGGCTCGCCCCCCATGTGGCCGAGAGCGTGACCAGCTACCTCGAACGCGAATTCGAGGAGAATATCATCGCCAGCCAGTGCCTGCGCACCCTCGTCTCCAGCGTGCTCCAAGTCATCGGCTATCCCGAAGTCGCCCGCGGCTTCAAGCTGCCCGAACCGCCCGTCCGCATCTCCCTCGCCGCCCTCGCCGAGACCGCCGGCGCCGGCTTCGAACTCGCCTTCTTCCACGAACTTGACCTCACCCTGCGCCGCGTCCTTTCCTCCCGCAGTTCCCGCATCGAACTTTGCGACCTCGCCGCTTGCGTCAAACGCCTCCGCCGCGCCCGCGCCTGGCGCAAGGACTGCGCCGCGCTGCGCAACGAAATTGTCGCCCATGTGCGCGGACAAGCCGCACGCCTGCGCCGCAAACGCGGGCTTGAACTCGAACTGACATGACCCTCTTCGAGCGTATCGCGGCCGGCGAGATCCCCGCGGACATCGTCCGCAACGACGAAGACGTTCTCGCCATCCGCGACATCAACCCGCAGGCCCCGGTCCATATCCTCGTCATTCCGCAACGCGTCATCCCCCGCATCGGCCAAGCCCGCGACGACGACGGCATGCTGCTCGGCCAACTGCTCCTTGCCGCGCGCGACATCGCCAAAGAGGAAGGCCTCGATCAAACCGGTTACCGCCTGGTCATCAACCACGGCCCCCACGCCGGCGAAAGCGTCCCCCACCTCCATGTCCACCTCCTCGGCGGACGCCCCATGGATTGGCCGCCGGGTTAAGGCCGACGGCTGCGTCACGCCCTCCGCAGCAGCGGGTTCTCCGGGGCTAGAGCGCTTTTTCCCGGAAGATCAGAGTCGAGATGATGCCCTTCTTGCGCCTGATTTCAGTGAAGCCGTTCTTCTCGTAGAGCCGTTGTGCGGCTGCCTCGTTGGGGTCGGTTGAGGTGTAAAGCCTGAGCCTGCGAAAACCAGCAGTCCGAGCCCGCTCCACGGTATGATGCAGCAGGGCTTGCCCGACACCGCTCCCTCTCGCCTCGGGATCGACACAAAACCAAGATACCCACAATGCTTGGTCGGAGTCCCTGCTGTAGCGATACAGGCCTGTCGTGCCCAGCACGCGACCTGCGTCGTCGACATACACATCGAATGCATCCAGAGCCTCAACTCCGGCAATCATCATGAGCAGGCGGCCCGTGATGCTCTCGGGCCGCTTGATGACGAGGAAACTGAGCCTCTCGACGAGGGACATCCGGGGAAAGACCGAGCGCACAAGCGACTCGGCTTGCCCCATGAACTCGGGCGAACATGGAACGATCGGCATCACAACTGGCGAATTTCTCGCTTAACCACGAGGCGCGTGTCCTTCGGAAAGCGTGGCCGCTCTTGACCACTCATGGCATCATGCCTCGGTCGACCCGAGCCAACGCGCCAGACCGCCGCGTTCGACGATCCATCGCCAGACGAGCCAGCCGGCGATGAAGCCCAGCAACGCGCCCGCCGCGACGTCCGAAATGTGATGCGCATTCAACTGGACCCGTGACCAGGCGATGGCCGCCGCGGCGAGCAAACCGGCCGTGCCCCATCCGCGCCGCGAGAGAAAAAGCGGATAGAAAAATCCGAAAGCGCAGGCCGCATGGGAGGACGGGAATCCCTGGAATTTGTGCTCCAAGGTGACCCACTGCCCCTCGTGACGCGGACCATACCAACCGTGTTGCACGTCCTCGACACGCGGGCGCACCCGGCCGGTGCCGAGTTTCACCACATTGGAAACCATCCCGGCGAGAATACCGGCGAGCAACATGGCCGTGATGATCCGCGCCCAACATCGGGCCCGGAAACGCAAAGCCAGCCACAGGGCGATGATCCCGGAACCGAACAACCACGGAAAATCACCGTAGAAGGACAAGGCACGTGCCGCATTCTTCCACGAACGGCCCGCCCCGTCGCGCACCGCCTCGAGCGCCGTTTGATCCCAAACGGCGAAGCCCGCCACCATCAGGCCCAGCGCGGACAGGCCGAAACAAAAAGTCCAAACCAAAGCTGCACGACCGTTCATCAGGCGCATCCTGCCACAGCGCGGCGGGGACTCACGGCAAAAAGACCGCAGCAGTCAACGGCGCAAGATCAGCCAGCAATTCTTCGCCGCTGCGCCGCATCACGACGGAACCTCCATCCGAGACGAACCCCGCCTGCACCGCATCATCCGGCCAGCCCGCGGGCGCGGCGATCCGCACCGTTTGCCGGGACTCGCTGCGGTTGAAGACGACGACCACGGAGCTCTGGCCGTCCGAGCGCTCGAACACCAGCGTGTTGGCCGCGTCGTCCACCGCCAACCAGCGGAAGCTCCCCCGGTTCAGCGCCGGCGTTTTGCCCCGGAGCGCTATGGCCGCGCGGAAAAACGCGTGCAGATCGCGGTCGAATTTCACCTCGTGCGGTCCGACCCGCTGGCCGTCCGGCCCGATGAACTCCGCATCATATTCCAGATCGTCCCAGAGCATCGGCTTGCGGCAATCGGGGTCGTTCGCCCCCCACATCCCCGCTTCCCCGCCGTAGTAAATGAACGGGGTGCCGACATAGGTCATCTGCAACAAAGCAGCCATGCGCACAAGCTTCCAAGCGCGCTGGTCCGGCTTCTGCCACCGGTAATCCGGATTGCTCTTGGGCGAGACGCTGCTGCCGACCGCGAGATCGAATTCATCCCGCTTCTTGTATTTCTTGCCGGCGCGCCCGTCGAACGCGGCCGATCCCGCGCGCGGCGTGTCGTGCGAATCGAGAAGATTTTGCAACCGCGATGCGACGCGCTCCGGCCACGTGGCGCGCGTGCGGTCGAGCCATGCGGTGAATTCGGACGGCTTGAGTGCCGTGTCGAAAAGCCATCCCTTGACCGGCATGGCAAAGCCCTCGTAGTTCATGGCCGCATCGAAGTTCCCCCCGAGCGTCACTTCATGGGCGTCCTTCCAAATCTCGGTCACGGTGTAAGCGGAAGGGTTGATTTCGTGGACCAGCGCATTCCATTCCCGCCAGAATGCGGTCGGCACCATCCACGCCACATCGAGCCGCCACCCGTCGACCCCACGCGAGACGTCCCCGTCCGGCTGCATCCAACGGCGGGTCACTGCCAGCAGGTAGTCCTTCACCGCGGGCGCGAGATCGGAACCCTCCGCCGTGCCGACCTCGGCGAATTCCGGCAAATCCTTGATCCCGTGCCAGCCCTTCCAGCGGAACTCGTCTTCCGGCGTGTCCGGATTGTCCCACGCTTCGACCGCGAACCAGTCCTTGTATGCCGAGGTCTGCTGGTTTTTCCGCAGGTCCTCGAAGGCGAAAAATCCCAGGCCGGCGTGGTTGAAGACACCGTCGAGGATGACCCGCATGCCGCGCCCGTGCGCCTGGGCGACCATCTCGAGAAAAAGTTTGTCGGCCGCGGTCCACCGCCAGGTCGAGGGATCCTCCGTTTCGCCGGCTATGATGGCCAAGTCGCCCTGCGGATCCGGGCCGAACCACGGGTCGATATGGTGGAAGCTGAACGTGTCATATTTGTGGTGCGAACCGGACCAGAAGACGGGGTTCAGATAAATGGCGTTCACCCCGAGATCGCGCAGGTAATCGAGTTTGTCGATGATCCCCTGGATGTCGCCGCCGTAGCGCCGTTCCCCGACCGTTGCGTAGAACTCCGTTCCCCTCGCCTGCTCCCACGCGTCGCGCGCATACCAGTCCGAGGTCCACGCGCGCAACCGCCAGGATTCCGGCGCCCATTCCTTCCCCCCGAGGCTGTCGCGCCCCGGGTCGTTGGACGGATCGCCATTGCGGAAGCGTTCGGGGAAAATCTGATACCAGACCGCTTCGGTCTGCCACGCCTCCGGGTCGGGCGTCGGTGCCCCGGCGCCCGCCCCGCCCGGCCACGCGAGGAGCAGAAGCAAGGCGCCCCGCGCGCTTTTCAAGCAAGGCCTCCGAGTTTCCGCAGGGTCTTCGCCTCGGCCGCAGTCAAGGGTATCACGCTGAGGCGCGATTGACGCAGCAGCGCGATGTCGCGCAGTCCGGGTTCCGCTTTGATCTGCTCCAGCGTGACCGGCGTGCGGCAGGCCTTGACCGGGGCCAGATCGACGCACGACCAGTCACCCTCCTCGGCCGTGGTGTCGGCGTAGGCCTCGCGCACCACTCCGGCGGCGCCCATCACGCACTTGCCCGTCACGCTGTGGTAGTAAAAAACTTCGTCGCCCTTCTTCATGGCGCGCAGGTTGTTGCGCGCCTGGAAATTCCGCACACCGGTCCAGGACGTGCGCCCGTCGCGCACGAATTGCTCCCACGGGTAGGAGTCCGGTTCCTGTTTGACCATCCAGTGCTTCATGATTTGACCAGCGCTTCATCCGCGAGGCGCCCCGCGATAAAATTCCGGATGTTGTCCACCGTGCCTAGGTTGATCCGTTCGATCGCCTCGACGCTGCTGAAGCCGACATGCGGGGTGAAAAAAACATTCTCGTGCGCGAGCAACCGGCGGTTGCGCATGATACCCTGCAACTCGCGCAGACGCTCCTCGCGGCGCTCCGTGTCGCCACCGGGCGTGGAGACGGCGTGGATTTTCTGCACGATCTGCGCGCCGATGACGCGCGATGGATCGGCCTTGAAAGCCGCTTCGTCCTCCAGGACATCCAACCCCACACCCCCGACCTGCCCGCTGTTCAGGCCGTCCAGCAAGGCGTCGATATCGGCAAGGGCTCCCCGCGCGGTGTTGATCAGGATGACGCCGTGCTTGCAACGGGCCAGGCGACGGGCGTTGAGCATGTGCCTCGTGCGGGGAGTGAGGGGAATATGGAGCGTGATGACATCGGAGCGCTTGAGCAATTCGCCGAGTGTGACGTAGCGAAAGCCCAATGCCGCGGCCAGGGCCGCGTCCCGCTTCCGGTCGAAGGCCACACACTCCATGCCGAAGGCCCGGGCGATCGGGATGACCATGCGGCCGACCCGGCCCGTGCCGACCACCCCGAGCGTTTTGCCCCGCAGTTCGACCCCGCGCAGACGCCCGGCCGAACCACGACCGCGGTGGCGCGTGTCGAGGCAGTGGCGCAACCGCCGCGAAACCCCGAGGATGAGAGCGAAGGTGTGCTCCGCCACCGTGGCGGCGCCGTAGTCCGGCACGTGGACGAGCACCACGCCGCGCTGGGCCGCGGCCTTGGTCTCCAAGTGGTCCACCGCGGCGGAACGGGTGGCAACCAACCGCAGGCGCGGATGGGCCCGCAGGAAGCCGGGGCCGACCCGGGAATTGACAAAAACCGACACGATTTCCGCGTCCCGCGGCACCTCCTCGATCGCGTCGACAAAGCAGACCTCGTGACCGGCCAGACTTTCCGCGAAAAACGGCTGCTCATCGTCCTCGGTCTCGACAAAAACAATCTTCATGCCGTTGCGCGCCGCGAAATGCTTTTGCCCTCGCGGCTTGGTCCGAGTGTAATTCACCGGATCCATGAGACGAGGCCTATTTGTCACCTTTGAAGGCTCGGAAGGGTGCGGCAAGTCGACCCAAATCCGGCTTCTCGCGTCCTGGTTGCGCGAGCGGGGGCACGAGGCCGTGCTGACCCGCGAACCCGGAGGCACGCCCGCGGGCGATGCCATCCGGCACCTGCTGCAGCACGCCCCGGAGGGACACGGCCTCGTGCCGGAAGCCGAGCTTTTCCTCTTTGCCGCGAGCCGCGCACAACTCGCGCGCGAGGTCATCCGCCCCGCCCTCGCCGCGGACCGCGTGGTCATCAGCGACCGTTTCCACGACTCCACCGCCGTTTACCAGGGAGTGGCCCGACAACTCGATCCCGCCATGACCCGCATGGTCAATGGTTATGCCGTCGGCGAAACCCTGCCCGATGTCACCTTCCTCCTCGACATGGACGCCCGCGAGGCCTTCGGGCGACTGCACCGGCGCGAAGGCGGACGCGACCGCATGGAGAGCGAACCGCTCGCTTTTTACGAAGCAGTGCGCGATGGTTATCGCCGGGCCGCGGAGGCCGAACCGGATCGCTTCGCCATCCTCGACGCCACGCTTTCCGAAACCGAATTGTCCGGCCGCATCCGCGACATCCTCCTCGATCGCTTCCATGGCTTTTTTTCCCGCTGACATCCTCGAACGCCTCGGCCGCGCCCACCGGAACGGTCGTCTGCCGCACGCCATGCTCCTCACCGGTCCGCCCGGCAGCGGCCGCTCGCATCTGGCCCTGGAGATTGCCGCGCTGGTCAACGACACCACGGCGAAAGAAGCCGCGCGGCATCCGGACGTGCACCGGCTCGAGCCCGGCTCCAAATCGCGCCGCATCACGATCGAGCCGTTCCGCGAATTCTGCGAACCGTTCTTTGCCACCAGCTTCCGACCCGGCGCGACCAAGACAGGCATCATCCTCGACGCCGACCGCCTCCAGCTCGGCGCGGCCAACGCGTTTCTCAAGACGCTCGAAGAACCGCCCGGAAACACGCTCTTCATCCTCGTCACAGCCAACCCCGCGCTCCTCCCCGTGACCATCGTCTCGCGATGCGCCCACTTCCCCCTGCGGTCGGCGGCCGCGGCACCGCTCGAAGGATCCGCCGCCGCAATCGCCGCCGCCACGGGCGAACTCCTCTCCTCTCGCGCCGGCCGCAACACCGGTGCGGCCCTGCGGCTGGCCCGCCGGCTGCAGCACGCGCTGCGGGAATCGCGGGAAAGCATCGAGGAAGAACTCTCGGCGGCTTTCAAAGCGGAGAAAAAGCGTCTCGGTGACACCGCCGAGGAGGAATGGCTCAAGGACGAGGAGGCCCGGCTCAAAGCGCTCGTCGAAGCCCGCGTCCTCGGTGTCCGCCAGCAACTCGCCGCCGTCGTTGCCGAGCGGACGGCCGACGTCCTCCGCGCCCGGCACGGACTCGGGGCGCTCCATTTTCCGGCCCTGGCCGGCGAATCGCGGACCTTGGCCGGCCGGTTTGACGACGCGGAATTGCTGCGCGTTCTTGACGGCGCGGCACAGCTCCGGCTTTTTCTGGATCGTAACGTGAAAGAAGATCTGGCCCTCGAGGCCGGATGCCTCGCTCTCGCCCGCCCATGAACAAGCGCCTCGTGATCAAACTCGGCACCGGTGTCCTCACCACCGACGCCAGCGGACTGCAACTCGACCGCGGGCAATTCGCCCGCCTCGCCGCGGAGGTCGCCGGACTCGTGGCGCAAGGTCATCCCGTCACGCTCATTTCCAGCGCCGCCGTGGCCGCGGGGGTGGCCACCCTCGGTCTCCCCGAACGCCCCCTGTCGCTGCCCGGCAAACAGGCCTGCGCGGCCGTCGGCCAGTCGCAACTCATGCGGGCCTGGCAGGAAGCATTCGCGGCGCACGGACTGACCGCCGCGCAACTCCTCCTCACGCACGGCGACATCGACAGCCTGCAACGGCGGCGCAACGCCGAGAACACCCTGCGCGAACTCCTCGCCTTCCCCGGAGTTGTTCCGGTCATCAACGAGAATGACTCGGTCGCCGTGGAAGAACTCCGCTTCGGCGACAACGACCGCCTCGGCGCCGAGGTCGCCGGGCTCTGCGGGGCGGACCTCTTCCTCATCCTCACCGGGAGCGACGGCCTCCAAGCGGGCGGACACCGGATGCCCGTTGTCACCGACCTCGGGGACGCCCGCCGCCACGTGACCGACGAAAAAGGCGCGCACAGCACCGGCGGGATGGGCAGCAAGCTTGACGCCGTCGCTTTCGCCACCGGCGCGGGGATCGAAACCTGGATCCTCGACGGACGCCGGCCCGGACAACTCGCCGCCGCCCTCGCCGGGGAAGATGTCGGCACGCGCTTTCCCCTTACCCCATGATCCGCCGCACCGCCGCCATCGCCGCCGTGACCTGGACCGAACTCGTCCGGCTCAAGGTCTTTTATTTCCTCGTCATCTTCGCCCTCCTCGTGATCGGCAATTCGTTCTTCCTCGCGCGATTCAGTTTCGAGGAGGAATTCCAGATGCTCAAAGACATCGCCCTCGGGGCCATGAGCATTTTCAGCTCGCTCCTCGCCATCCTCGCCACCGCGACCCTTCTGCCCAAGGACCGGGAGGACCGCACTATCTACACGATTCTGGCCAAACCCGTTTCGCGCACGGAATACCTTTTGGGCAAGCTGGCCGGTGTCTTTTTGCTGCTCGCCCTCGCCGTCCTGCTCATGGGCGCGCTCTTCGCCGTCGTTCTGCTCCTGCGCACGCAGACCCTCCTGCACGGCGCCGCGATCGAAATGGCCGCGCTGCCCCCCGCGGAACTTCAGGCGGCCCTCGGCAAAATCCGCGCGGCCGGCCATGACCCCAACCTTATCGCCGGCGGCATCGTCATCCTGGTCAAAGCGTGGCTGCTCGCCGCGCTGACCATGTTCATCTCGACCTTCGCCACCTCGACGATCTTCACCACGATCACCGCGTTCGCCGCCTATTTCATCGGGCACCTCCAAGCCACCGCACGCGAATACTGGATGGCCGCGAACGATTCGGGTTTCCTCACCAAGGGCCTGCTCGCCCTCATCTCGCTCATCTTCCCCGACCTGCAGGCCTTCAACCTGGTGGACGACATCGTGACCGGCGCAGCCATCCCCGCCGCGATCTTCTGGAAAACACTCGCGCTCGGCGCCGGCTACATCGCCGTCTACACCGCGCTGGCCGCCGCCGTTTTCCACCACAAAGAACTCTGAGTTATGCCACCCGTCGCGCTCTGGACCGTCGTCATCGGCGCCCTCCTGCTCTTCGGCCTCGCCCGGCTGCCTCTCGAAACGTCGCTCGATCAAGCCCACCGCGCGGCCAACCTGCGCACCGCCGCCCTCGACATCGGCCTGCGCGAACAGATCGGGCAACTTGCCTACGCCGCGGCCTTGAGCGGATTCCGTTCCCTCGTTTCCGCCTTCCTCTGGATCGAAGCCCACACCGCGTGGGAGCAAACGGCCTGGGGCCGCATGGCCGGACTCTTCCAAAGCGTGACCGCCCTGCAGCCGCGCTCGCTCGTCTACTGGGACCTCGCCAGCTGGCATCTGGCCTGGAACGCCTCGGTCGCGGCGCGCGAAAATCCCCAAGAGCCCAGCGAATTCCTCCGCCGGCGGGCCGAACGCGAATACCACGAACTCGGGCGCGATTTTCTCGAGCGCGGCATCGCCAACAATCCCGACCGCTACCTCTTGCGCGAGCGCCTCGGCATCATGCTGCGCGACAAATTCAACGACCACTGCGCGGCAGCCGACGCCTTCACCGCCGCCGCCGGCCACCCGGAGGCACCCCCCTATGTCAAACGCCTCGCCGCTTACGAACTGGCCGCGTGCCCGGGACGCGAACACGAGGCCTACGCCAAACTCCGCGCGATCTACCTCCTCGGCGAGGAGGAACGTCTGCCCCGCGTGGTTACCCTGATCAACGAACTCGAAGCCAAACTGGACATCCCCGCGGCCGAGCGGCTCGCGCCCCGGGAAGAGTAGCGGCCCGCGCCGCTCCGCTTATCCTTGCCCGCCGGCACCCAGAGACGACACTTTCCCTCAGCCGTGACCAAACCCTTCAGCCTCTTCCTTGCCCTGCGCTATCTCAAACCGAAGCGCACCTTCCTCAGCCTCATCACGGTCATCTCCATCCTCGGCGTCACCCTCGGCATCATGGTTCTCATCCTCGTCATCTCCGTGATGACCGGTTTCGAGCAGGAACTGCGCCGCAAGGTCCTCGGCTTCGACGCGCATCTCGTGGCGGGCGGCGAGACCATCCTCGAGGACTGGCCCGCGCAAGCCGGGCGGATCCGCGCCATCGAAGGTGTCACCGGCGTGGCGCCGTTCGTCCAAGGACCCGTGCTCGCCGAGTTCATGGGACGCCGACTTGCTCCGAAAATCCGCGCCATCGACCCCGCTGCGGAGGCTTCCGTCACCGACCTCCGGGACTTCATGGTCGCCGGCGAACTCAAACTCGACGGCAATGAAGTCGTCGTCGGTTCGGCCCTCGCGGGAATCCTCGGGGCGGGCGTCGGTGATACCGTCACCGTCTACTCCCCGGGCAACCTCGAGGAAATCGTCGACAGCATCAACCAACTCGAGCAAGGCGGCGCCCGGACCCGGAGTGCCGGCGAACTGCGCGAAATGATCCTCCCCTTGGAACTCACCGTCACGGGTATCTTCGAGTCCGGCCGCTATCTCTACGACTCCGAGTTCCTCCTCGTGCCCCTGCACATCGGCCAGGAACTTTACGGGCTGGGCGGCGGCGTGCACGGACTGACCATCAAGACCGTCCACCCCTACCAGGCCGCCGCCGTGCGTGAAAATATCCGGCTCGTCGTGGGCGACGGCTTGCCCATGTCGACCTGGATGGACATGAACCGCGAACTTTTCGAGGCCATCCACATGGAGCGCAACGTCATGTTCTTCATCCTCCTTTTTATCGTCATCGTCGCCGCCTTTGGCATCATGAACACGCTCATCACCGTCACCGTGCAAAAAACGCGCGAGATCGGCATCCTCAAGGCCCTCGGCGCGCGCACCGGACAAATCATCGGCGTCTTCGTCGGCCAGGGCATCGTCGTCGGCCTTTTCGGCACGCTCATCGGCCTCGCCACCGGGATCTGGCTCGTCCAATACCGCAACCAGGTCAGCGGATGGCTCTCCGGGGTGACGGGCGTGGAAATTTTCCCGAAGTCGATCTACCAGTTCTCCGAAATCCCCGCGGAAATCGTCCCCTCCGACATCGCCATCATCTGCGCCAGCGCCTTCCTCATCTGCACGATCGCGGCGGTCATTCCCGCGTGGTTCGCCGCCCGCATGGATCCGGTCCGGGCCTTGCGCTACGAATGATCAGCTGCCGAGCAGGAAATACCCCGCGATGCCGCCCCCGATGATGGTCAGGGCCGGATTGATCCGCGTGACGCTCAAAATCACCGCGACCGCCGCACCGGTGGCCAGCGTGAACAGATTGAACTCCCAGTCCCGGGCGGGATTGTAGCTGGCCGTCTTGCCCAGCGCGTAACAGCCGGCCAGCATCAGCCCGATGACGACCGGGGCCATACCGCGCTGCACCGCATCGCGCCAGGGCGAACCTTCGGCGGCGTCCCAGACTTTGCTGACAAAGTAACAGAGCAGGCAGGCGGGAAAGAAAAAGGCGACCAGCACGGCGATCAGGCCGGCGAAGCCGGACACCTCGTAGCCGATGAGCATGACGCAGGTCATGTTCGGCCCCGGCGCGAGCTGGCCGAGGCTGTAGATCTCGGCGAACTGCGTGTCGGTCACCCAGTGATGACGTTCCACCGTGACACGCTTCATCTCCGGCAGCACCGCCGTGCCGCCGCCGACCGCGAGCAACGAAAGCAAAGCGAAGACGTTGATCAGCTCGACGATCTTTGTCATAAGCTTTCCTTCTTTCCTCCCGGCCAGTGCATCCACACGGCCAATGGGGCCACGGTCACCAGCGTGACGAGCAGCGAGACGTGAAAAAGACCGACCAGCACGAAGACCACGACGACGAAGGCCAGGTCCACCGGACGGACCAGCTGCTTCCAGCCGATCTTCAGCGTCACCTGGAGAAGGAGGCCGACCGCGGCCGCCGCGACACCCGTCAGGACCACGGCCACCTTGGGGTCGTGCCGCAAGGCGACATAGGCGAAACCCAGCGCCGTCAGGATGCCCGCACCGGGCAGCACCATGCCGAGCACCGCCATCAGAGCGCCGGACGCGCCGCGCAACTGGCGGCCGACGATCACGCTCATGTTCGTCGAATTCAGCCCGGGCAAGGTCTGGGAAATTTCCAGCGCGGCCATGAAACGTTCCTCGTCCAGCCACTTCTCCTTCTCGACCAGCGCGTGGCGCAAATAGGCCACGACACCGCCGCCGAAGCTGGTCACCCCGATCTGCGCGAAGACGCGGAAGATCCGCCCGAGAGAGACAGGCGGGGATGCCAGTTCACTCATGGTTGACCACCGGCTTGTTGCCCAGCCCGTAAACCAGCGCCGTCTTGGTCGTGCCGAGCAACACCCAGTCCGCGGCCGTTTTCAGCAGCTCCATGTGGAAACCCGCCGCCCGTCCCAGCGTGTCTTTATGGATATGGTCCGACCGGTTGAACTTGCACTGGAAAGCGAACTCCCCGCAGACCGGTTGCTCGAGCTTGCGGCTGCGCCAGACGGCGATGGTCGTCTTGCCATTGTAGTGGTGGCCGAAGTGGGCCGAACCCGTGTTGACCTGCACTTCCTCCACCGCCATGTCGTTGACCAATTCGATCGGCGCCTCGCCCTTGACTTCGATGGCGCGGAAGGCGGGGAAAGCGTGCGTGATGTTCTTCAGCGCGAAATTCATCGCCTCGCGCGGCAAGGCCAGCACCGAGTTGTGCGAGAAAATCGAGCGGAGCTCCCCGAGGCGGTCCGGCCGCGGCAGCAGCTCCTCCTTGAATTTGATCCGTGTCTCCCCCGCCAGCGCGGGACGCAGATCGACGCCGGCCGCCTTCTCGAAGTCCGGATGCCGGAATTTCACCGTCAGTTCCGGCGTGCCGGCCGGCCAACCGTCGCGGTAAAGCGTGCGCAGGCGGACGATGAAATGGTTGTTGTAGAGATCGAACCCCGGGGTGTCGAAAAACAGCACCTCCCGCACGTGGTTGGCGAAAGCATCCTCCGCTTCCTCCAGACGCACGTCGAACTGCTTCCCCACCCGCTTGACCACCTGCCAGAAATCCTGGAAAGCCTGCGGCGTGGCAAACCGCTCCGGGCGGAGCAGGATCTTGTATTCCCGGTAGTGCAGGTCGTCGTGCGGACTGTTCGAAGGGTCGTCGGCGAATTCGGGCATCGGAAAGCATAATGCACCCGCGGGGGGCACGAACCAAGCCCGACCATAACCGGGAAAACGGTCCGCCGGCTTGCGGATGTCCCCCGGTCGGTGTTTACTGCTTTCTCATCCCGGATGGGTGGCAGAGTGGTCGAATGCGCACGCTTGGAAAGCGTGTGTGCAGCAATGCACCGAGGGTTCGAATCCCTCCCCATCCGCCATCTGCCGCAGGCAGCTTGAAACCTCCCCGAGGGATGAGAACGCAGTTCGAGCCGTTAGACAGGTCGCCCCAGGCGACCAATCCCTCCCCATCCGCCACCTGCCGCAGGCAGCTTGAAGCATCCCCGAAAGATGCGAACGCAGTTCGGGCCGAGCGCAGCGCAGGCCATCTCTAAGTTCAACGTTCCGCCGGGAAAAGCCGCGGGCCTCACGGGAGGTTTGCCTGACGTGCTAGATTTCTACCCTTCGACATGAAACGCATACCTCGGGCCGTCTCGGCGGCGTTGGCGCTGGTGGTGCTGACCCTGTGCACAGCTTGGCTGATGCGCTCGTGCGCGCGGATGCCGGGGGAGGCGGCCCGGGCCGCCGGGGAACCGGCGGTGGAACTGGCGCGCCGGATCGCGGACGGCGTGGCGCGGCGTTTGCCCTTCCGTCCCGAAGTGCGCATCGGACGCGAGACGGTGCTGGATGCCCAGATCCCGGTGCTCGAGTTGGCCACGGTGCGGCGGCAATTCACCCACGAATACGAATGGGAACACCAATGGCTCGGGAGCACCAAACGTCTGCGATTACGCGGAACTTTCGAGGCCAAGGCGGGTTTCGATCTCGACGGGGAATTCTACCTCGAGGTCGACCCGGGCGACTCGCGGGTCACCCTGGTCTGGCCCGAGCCGAGCCTCCTCGGGGTGGAATTGGTGTCCTACGAGGCGGAAGAAACGGAGGGATTCTGGAACAAGCTGAGCCCCGGGGAGCGCACTGCGGCGGTCAACGCCCTGCTCGCCTCGGCGCACGAAAGCGTGGCGCGCCATGGCAACCTGAACGAGGAGGCGCAGCGCCTGTTGGAGCAGCAGGTCGGTGCAGCGGTGACGGAAAGCGGCGGGATTTGGGCCGGCACCAAGGACTGAATTTTATCGCCGGGGGTTCACGGGATATCGGGACATCCTGGACCAGGCAAAAGCATGAAACGTTTTCGCGATCGGTCTCAGCCTTTCGCGCCGAGTTTGCCGAGCAGCTTTGTGTGGATGTCGTCAAAGCCGCCGTTGCTGAAGACGACAACGATGTCGCCGCGGCCGGCCAGGCCCGTCACACGGTCGATGATGGCCGCGGTGTCCGGTTCGTAAAAGGCCTGCTTGCCCGCGACCCGGAGGTCGGACACCACTTTTTCCGGATTGAGGCGCTCGTTCTCGGGCAACTGGTCCATGCGCGCGACTTGAGCGAGCACCACACCGTCGGCGCCGGCGAACGCCTTGGGCAGCACGTCCTGGAAGACCGCGCGGCGCGTGGTGTTGGAGCGCGGCTCGAAAACGGCCCACAGTTTGGCCTCCGGGAATTTCACGCGCAGTCCCTCGATGGTCTGCGCGATGGCCGTGGGATGGTGGCCGAAATCGTCAATCACGGTCACTCCCCCCGCCTCGCCGCGCACTTCCTGACGGCGGCGGATGCCGGTGAAGGTGAGGAGCGCTTTGCCGATTTCCGCGAAGGGCACATTGTAAAAATGCGCGGCCGACACCGCCATGGCGGCGTTGCGGACGTTGAATTCCCCGATCATGGGGATCTCGAAGCGTTCGCCGAACAGGGTGAAGGCCGAGGAATCACGTCCGTAATGCACATCGCGGATGTGGTTGCCCGCATTGGGGGAAAAACCGACTTCGAGCATCGGCGCGGGGCACTTTTCGGCCAAAGCACGGCAGTTCGGGTCGTCGGCATTGAGCAGGACCATGCCCTCGGAGGGGACAATCTGAACGAGGCGGCGGAAGCTGGTCATGACGTCCTCGAGGTCGCGGAAGATGTCCGCATGGTCGAACTCGATGTTGTTCACGATGAGCAACTCGGGGAGGTAGTGGACGAATTTGGAGCGCTTGTCGAAGAAAGCCGTGTCATACTCGTCCCCCTCGAGGATGAAGAATTTCGAATCCCCGAGGCGGCAGCCCTGCCCGAGGTTGGTGGGGATGCCGCCGATGAGCCAGGACGGCGCGAGGCCGGCCGACTCGAAAATCCAGGCAAGGAGCGAGGTGGTCGTGGTCTTGCCATGGGTGCCGGTGACAACCAGGTTGTGGCGCCCGCGCAGGAAGAAAAATTTGAGCGCTTCGGGCAGCGAGTAGTAAAGCAGCTTGCGGTTGAGGACGGCTTCCACCTCGGGGTTGCCGCGGGCCATGGCATTGCCGACCACGACGAAGTCGGCGTCGGACGGGAGGTTTTCCGGACGGAAACCCCGGCTGATGGTGATGCCCTTGCTTTCGAGGAAGGTCGACATGGGCGGGTAGACATTGTCGTCCGAACCCGTGACCGCGACCCCGCGGTCACGCAGCGCCGCGGCCAGCGAACCCATGGCCGTCCCGCAGATACCGGTGAAGTGGACTTTGCGCAAGGCGTCGGCTTTCGCGGCGCTCATCAGTAGACGTCCTTCCGGTAGCGTTTGGATTTTTTCAATTCCTCCACATAGGCCGCGGCCGATTCCTTCGACTTTCCCCCGGCCTGCTCGACGATGCGATGCAGGGCTTCGTCCACATCCTTGGCCATGCGCGAGGCATCACCGCAGACATAAAAATACGCGCCGTCCTCGAGCCAACGCCACAATTCGGCGGCGTTTTCCATCATGCGTTGCTGCACGTAGATTTTCTCCGGCTGGTCCCGGGAAAATGCGGTGTCGAGCCGGTGCAGCACGCCCTTTCCGCGCCAGGCATTGATCTCTTCCTCGTAAAGAAAATCGGTGGCGCGGTTGCGGTCGCCGAAAAAAAGCCAGGACTTTCCCGGGGCGCCGAGCACCTCGCGCTCCTGGAGGAAAGCGCGGAAGGGCGCGATGCCGGTGCCCGGGCCGACCATGATGACCGGAACGGACGGCTCCTCGGGCTGGCGGAAGTGTTTGGCCGAGTGGATGAAGACCGGCATGGCCGCGTCTTTCACCCGGTCGGCCAGATACGTCGAGCACACCCCCTGCCGGTCGCGTCCGTGCAACGCGTAGCGCACCACAGCCACGGTGAGGTGGATTTCCTCGGGAAAAGCTTTCGGCGAGGACGCGATGGAATAAAGCCGCGGTTGGAGTTTGCGCAGGACTTTGACCAGCTCATCCGCGGTGAATCCGGCCCGCGGATAGGCCTGCAAGATATCGACGACCTCGCGACCGTCGATCCAGCTGTCCATGACGGACTTGGCTTCCGGGTCGACAAGTTCGGAGAGTTCGGCGGCCTCCGGGCATTTCGCGAGAATAGCGGCCAGCAACTGCCGGGATGGCTCGCGCAAGGTGACTTGGCGGGTCAGCACTTCGCGCAGATTGACCCCCGCACTTTCCACCGGTTCGTCCCCGCTCAACCCCGAGGCGGTAAGCACCGCGTCCACTTCCGCGGCGTCATTGGCAGGAAAAATGCCGAGAGAATCGCCGACCTCGTAGACCAGACCCGAACCGGCCAGCGACACCTCGAAATGGAGGGTCTCCTTGCCCGAACCGGGAGCGGTGAGGAGCCGCGTCCGGGTCAGACACGCGGGAAAAGGATTCTTTCGGGAGAAGGTCGGAACGGTCGCGGACATTTGGTCTATTATGGCGTTCCGGACGGCAGTTTGCACGCCTCAAACCGCTTGGCCGAGCAACCGCGCGACGGCTGATTCTTCCGTGATGATGCCGAGCAACCGCCCCGTCCCTTCCTCCCGCACCTCGGCCACCGGCGTCGGGGCGCGCCGCAATTTGGCCAGGACTTTCCAGGCGGGCAGATCGCGCGGAAAGCACAGCAGGGGCCGGGCGAACGACTGCACACGCGCTCCCGGGGCCCCGGAGAGGGCCGCGACCGCACCGGACATCGCCCCGAGCGGCAGTCCGTCGGCCCCGGTGACCAGCACCTGCCGTGCATCGGCCAGCGCACGGTCGGCCAGCATCTCGCCCAGGGAGAGATTGGCCGGCACGTGCGGAAAATCGCGCGGGGGACGCGCCAGTCCGCCCGCCGTGAGCCGCCGGAAGTCGAGCACGCTGCGGAGCATGCCCAGTTCGAGCGCGGACACTTCGGGTGCCGCCGCGGCGGTGACCAGCAACTCCTCCGCGGACGGCGCGCGGGAAAGCGGTTCGCGCGGCACGCGGCGGATGAGGGCGGCGACGGGTCCGGCGAGGAGCAACCAGAAGGAACCCGCAAGCGAAACCAGCCACCACGAAGCGCTGAGCACTTTGAAAGGCAGACGGCGGAAGACCTGGCGCGCGAGCAATTGCACGACCAGCGCGTAAAGCGGCACGAAGACGAGCGGCGCCAGCCAGGCCGGTGCGCCGAGGGCGGCCAGCTTGGACACGAGAAGCACGAAGGCGCCGGCCGCGGCCAGCCGGCTGGTCCAGGCCATGACCAGATCGGCCTGCGGGGAGGAAGAATCCCACGCGAGCATCTGCCGGGCACGCCCTTCGTTCTTGGCCGCACGGTGCTGCAAACGCACGCGGTCCAGCGCGACCCATGCGGCCTCCAGCCCGCTGAAGACGAAGGATAAAACCAGCAGCGCGGCGGCGAGAACGAGGATCATCGGGCGCCTCCCCGGCGTTCCGCCCGCTGCAGCACAACCTCCCGCACACGGCGCTGGGTCATGGAGCGCACCGTGACTTTCCACGGACCGAGGCGCACCGAGGCGCCCTGCCTCGGAAGTTTGCCCAGGGTATAAATGACATAGCCGCCGATCGTCTCGATCCCCTCGCGGGTCGCGTCGCAGTCGAGGTATTCGCCGAGATCGGCCAGGTGCGCCGTGCCGTTGGCCAGGATACGGCCGTCGCCGAGCTGCTCGATGTAAAGTTCCTGGTCCGCACGCGGGGCCGCCCCGCCGAGCAGTTCCTCGAGAAAGCTCTCCAGCGTCACCACGCCCTCCACGCCGCCGAATTCGTCGAGGACCACGGCCAGCGGCTGGCGGTGCTTGAGAAAACTGCCCAGCAACTGGCTGGCCTCCATCGTCTCGGGCACAAAGGAGGGCGGAAGCAGCACCTCGGTGAAATGCATACCTGCGGGCAGACGGGTGAGAGTGCGCGCGTCGAGCAGCCCGACCACTTCATCGGGCGTCCCGCCGACAACCGGGGCGCGCACAAACTGCTTTTTCAGGAGCAGAGCGCGCACTTGCTCGTTCGACATCTCGTCCTCGATGAAAGTGACATCGACCCGCGGGGTCATGTATTGCCGCACGGTCTGACGGCTCAGTTGCAGCACCTCGGCCAAGACTTCCGCCTCCGGCAGGCTGAAACCGCCTTCCTCCTCGCGCATCCACACCATCGTCTCGGTCTCGCCGGCATCGAGCGGCGGCCGGGCCTGGGCGGACCACGGAAAAAGTTTCCCCGCCACCGCGGAGACCACGGGTTGCACCCGGTCGAAAAACGGGCCGAAGAAACGCAAAATCAGTCCGCCGGCGCGCAAAAGCGGGAACTCCCACACCCGCGGACGCCGCGCGGTGACGATCGACGGGATCACCTCGAGCAAGGAGGCGGATCCGACCAGCGCCGCGGCCCACACCCAGACCGGCCATGCGGTCCGCGCGGCCAACCCGACTGCACCGAGCCACAGCATCCACCATCCCAAGGTGCGCAGCACGCCGCCGGTCACCATGAAGAGGGTGAAGAGGCAATCGCGCGGGTGCGCGAAATCCGCGGCCAGCTTTTCCAGCCGGGGGAGACGCGGCCACTCGTTCATCCGCGCACGCGGCGTCTGCCAAAGCACCGACTCCAGCGCGGAAACAAACGCGGCCGCTCCGACAAGGAGCAGGCCGGCGACCAGGCAGATCACCCAAGGAACTTCCATGGAAAGGGGGAAGTTTAGCGGGCGGCGCGGAACGCGCCAGCACGATGCGCGCCCGGGGTTACCGGCGACTGCGCGGCTCGATGACCGTGCGCTTGGGGGGCTTGCCCCAGAGGATCAAAGAAGGCGTGTCGCGCAAACTCTCGCTGAGGATGCGGAAATTGGCCGCGGTGGACTGGAAATCGCGGACAATGCCGCCGACCGCTTTCTCGTTGAGGAGCGGATTGCCCTCCAGACGGTCGACCAGCCCCTGCATTTCACCGGCGGCCGCCGTGACCGTCTCCATCATTTGCCGTCCGTCCTCGCCCAACTTCTCGACCGGCAACTCCGCGACCTTCCGGCGCATCTCGTCGATCAGTCCCTGCAGGTTGGCGCTGGTCTCGGCCAGATCCATCTCGTCGAGGCTGCTCTGCAGTTTGCCCAGCGTCGTGTTGAAATTCTGCATCACCGCATTGAGTTCCCTCACCGTATCCTTGATGTCGAGCGCCTTGAAGGTGTCCATGATGCTGTTGACCGAATCGAGCATGCTGGCCAGCGTGCCGGGGGCCGACGGGATGTAGGGATGGCGCGGCGTCCACCAGATTTCGAGCGGAGGCGGGGCACGGTCGACGTAGTTGAGTTCGGCGAAATTCAGTCCGGTGATCCCCTGCGGCTGGAGCATGACGCGCAACCCCTGGTCGACAGCCTTCCCGATCATCGCGCCGACATCGTCGTCGAACATGCCGCGGAAGACCTGCTTGTTGACTTCCATCTCGATGTAGACGTAATCGAGGCGATCGTCGCCCGGTTGGGGGCCGTATTCGTTGAAGCAAAAATCGACGCGGGAGACCCGGCCGATCTGGACGCCACGGAACTTGACCGGCGACCCGACATCGATTCCCTGCACGGTGCCGTCGACGTAGGTTTCGAGGTAAATCCGCGGACGGAACATGCTGTCCGCCCCGAGAAAGAGCAATCCGGCCACGAGCAGGGCGAAACCGGCGAGGATGAAGAGGCCGATTTTGAAGTAGTTGGATTTGGCGCTCATGGTCAGGCGGCGCGGGCTTCCTCCGGTTCGCGGCGGAAGAAGGCGCGGACGTAATCGTTGGTCGGATCGTCGCGCAGTTTCGCGGGTGCACCCTCGGCGACGATGGATCCGCGGTCGAGGATGATCGCGCGGTCGCCGATGGCGTAGATGCTGGCCAGCTCGTGGCTGGCTATGACAAAAGTGATGCCGAGGTTCCGGGAGAGCGAGCGGATAAGATCGTCGAGTCCGGCCGAAGTGATGGGATCGAGTCCGGCCGAGGGCTCGTCGAGAAAAAGAACGCCGGGATCAAGAGCCATGGCCCGGGCCACCGCGGCACGCTTCTGCATGCCGCCGCTGATTTCCGAGGGCAGGTAGTCGGAGAATTCCCCCAACCCGACCTGCTCGAGCTTGAGCCGCGCGAGAAGCAGGCGCGCATCACGGGGCAGATGCGTCCACTCCTCGAGCGGGAGCATGATATTGTCCGCCAGGGTCATCGAACCGAAGAGGGCACCTCCCTGATACATGACGCCGAACCGGCGCAGGATGCGTTGCCGCACCGCGCCGGCGGCGCCGACGATATCCTCGCCGCCGATGAGAACCTCGCCGGACATTGCGGGGTAAAGACCGATCATGTTTTTCAACAGCGTGCTTTTCCCCGACCCCGAGCCCCCGAGGATCATGAAGACCTCGCCGGGCCGCACTTGGAAGCTGATGTCGCGCAGAATGACGCGGTCCCCGTAACCGGCGGTCAGACGGCGCACCTCGATGAGATTTTCTTCGCCGCTTTTCATCAGAATTTCAATTGGTAGTAGACGACCGCGAAAATGGCATCGAGCACCACGATGAAGAAAATGCTCGTGACCACCGAGCGGGTGGTCGAATCGCCCACCGCGGACGCGCCCGCGCCGGTCTGCAGCCCGCGCATGCATCCCACCCCGGCAACCACGGCACCGAAGAAAAACGATTTGATCAGCCCGGCCACCACATCCTGCGAGGTCAGCGATCCCGCCAACTGGTTGGTCAGGGTGGCCAGCGGAAAGCCGAGCATCATCATGACAAAGAATCCGCCGGCAATGCCGATGACCATCGAGTAGACGGTCAGCACCGGTGTGACCACGATTCCGGCCAGCACGCGCGGCACGGCGAGAAAGCGCACGGGATTGAGCCCCATCGTGGTGAGGGCCGCCACCTCTTCGTTCACTTTCATCGTGCCGATTTCCGCGGCGAAGGCCGAGCCGGAACGTCCGGCCAGCACGACCGCGGTCATGAGGGGGCCGAGTTCGCGCGTGATGGCCAGCGCGACGAGATTGACCACGAAAATATCGACGCCGAACTGCCGCATGGGCATGGCCGACTGGAAGGCCATGATCATGCCCATGAGAAAGCTGATCAGTGCCACGATGGGCAGCGCATTGGTGCCGGCTTTTTCCACGATGACCCACCATTCCCGCAGGCGCAGGCGGCGCGGCTCGCGTCCGAGTCCGGCCAATCCCGAACCGACCTCCCCGACGAACGCGGTCTCCTCGGCCCATTCGCTCAGCCGCGCAGCGGCGGCGTGTCCGAGGTCCGCGACCCAGTTCCCCTCACCGCGGTGCGGCACCGCGGGCTGCCCGAGCTTCCGCCAGTCGATCGTGTCGAACATGGTGCGGAACCGCGGAGCCAGTGCTTCCAGTTTCATGGCGAGTCCGCGACCCTTGGCCGCCTCGTCGAGGGCGGCGAGCAGGGCGAAGCCGGCCCCGCCGCAATAGTCGACCCCGGCGCAATCGATGTTCAAACCGCCGCGGGCGCGACCCGCCGCTTCGAGGGCCGGACGCCAGCAGGACGCCACCGTGCGGTCGTCGAGCCGGCCGGCCAGATACAGGGTCGTAACCTCCCCCCCGCTGTCCACCCGGAGGGTGGCGGTCTCCGTGGAACGGTCGCCGGCCATGACAAAAGATAATTTGCCACCGTGCGGGTGCACCCGCGAGCAGTTTCAAGCGGGTTCTTTCACCACCGGCGGCTTGGCCGCGAGGGCGAGGAAGGCACCGGTCAGGAGAACGGCGGCGGAAAGGAGTTGCTCGAACCGGAAGGTTTCCCCGAACAGTCCGGAGGAAAGCAGCATGGTGCCGAGCGGACAGAGCAGCAGTGCGGATTGCGCGGGTGCGGCACCGAGCCGGCGGATGCCGACGTAGTAAAACCAGTGTCCCGCCCCGATGGCCAGCACCCCGGAGCCGAAGAGCACGAAGTTGGTCCATGCATCGCAGCGCCAGGGAGCCGCCGCGTCGCCGAAGATCAGCATGAGCGGGAGCAGAAGCAGCGCGGTGAAGAAACTGATCACCCCGAAGCCGAGGGTCGGACCGAGACGGACGGTGAATTGCTTGACCATGATCCCGTAGGAGGCCCATCCGAAGGCGGCGAGCAAGGCGAGCCAGAGGCCGGCGACGGAAACCACACCGGCACCGGGCGACCAGACCAAGCCGCCCATCCCGGCCAGCGCAAGCAGGGTGCCGAGCTGGAATTTCACGCTGCGCGCAATCCACCGTTCGTCGGCGAAGAAAATCACGGCGAGGACTGCGGTGAGAATGACGGAGACCCGCCCGAGGAGCGCATAAACGCCCGGGAGCAGCAGGACGATGGCCAGCGTCTGGGCGACCTGGTGGACGACATTGGGCACGGCGGCCGCCGCACAACCGGCCCATTCGCGCGCCGTCAGCCGCCGCGGCGCGCGTCGCGCCATCCATCCGAGAAAGGGAACCATGGTGAGAAACCCCGCGGCATAGCGGTAAAAATTCTGGGTCCAAGTATCGAACGATCCGGCCAGCCAGTATTGGAAGACGGGCGTGCCCGACCAGATGAGCACGGCGGCAGCCAAGGCAAGGCGTCCGCGCCACGGATGCGGCACGGCCCTCAACGTCCCGCGGCCGAAACCCCGCCGGGCTCGCGCCCTTCGTCGACCTCGATGAGATCGAACATCGTCTGGATATCCGTGCGGCCCTCCAGACCCAGTCCCGCGAGTCGGGTGCGCAAGCGCTCGGAGTAATGGTCGTTCCATCCGCACTTCCGCAGGTATTCATTCCACATGAAGATTTCATCGTCGCTCGGAAGGCGGCCGCTCTGCCGGCACCACTCGAGAACTTCCGCGTCCGGCTTCCCTTCCCGCACCTGCGCGGCCAGCGCCTCGTAATCGACGTTGAGAAAATCGCAGCAACGCAGATCGAAACCCGCGCCGAGGTTGGCGTGGTAGTCCTCCGGCAATTCGCCGCGCTGGTGGAGCCGGATTTTCTCGACCATGCGCGGGAAATAAACGAGGCCGCCCTCGCGGTCGTAAGGGCTGCGGGGGAACCGGTTACTCATGGCTTCGATCCTGCCCGCCCGGCAGCGCGAAGTCCATCGCCATGCGGCCGAGGAACAGCCATGATCATCCTCCGATGAAGTCCGGGGACGAATTGACCCTCGCCATCACCGACGTGGCCTACGGCGGCGCGGGGATCGCGCGGCACGAGGGACGCGTCGTCTTTGTCCCTTTCACCATCCCCGGCGAAACGGTGCGCGCACGCCCCGGCAAAGTGACCCGCAGCTGGATGCAGGCCCGCGCGGTGCAGATCTTGTCCGCCTCGCCGGACCGCGTGGCGCCGCCGTGTCCGGTCTTCATGCGTTGCGGCGGCTGCGCCTACCAGCACATCGCCTATCCGCGCCAGCTCGAGATCAAGACGCACCAGGTGGCGGAAGCCCTGCGCCGCATCGGAAAATTCCCGGACCCGCCGGTCGAACCAGCCCGCCCTTCCCCCCTCGCCTACGGCTACCGCAACCGCATCACGGTCCATGTCGCGCCGCCCCGCATCGGGTTCCACGGCACCGACCCGCGGGAGATCGTCGATGTGCGCGAGTGCCTGCTGGCCGACGACAAAGTGAACGCCGCCTTGCTTGCCCTGCGGGCCAAAAAGCGGCTCCGGCCGGGTCCGGCCACCCTGCGCTCCGGGCCGGCCGGCACGGGCTTCCGCCAGGTCAACGACCAGGCCGCCGAAATTCTCGCCGCGGTGGTCGCGGAGATGGCGGGCACAGGCCGGACATTGCTCGATACCTATTGCGGTGCCGGCTTTTTCGCCAAGCGCCTGCGCGCGCAGTTCGCCCGCATCATCGGGATCGATTGGGATGAGCGGTCGGCCGAGACCGCACGGCACGAGGCCGAGGGGTCGGAGCTTTACCTGACGGGAGACGCCGGCGAATTGCTGCCGCGCGCCCTGGCCGAATACAACCCGGACGTTGTCCTCCTTGACCCGCCCGCGCAGGGCGTGGACCCCGCGGTGATCGACGCGCTGCTCGGGCCTGCCGTGCCGCGGCTGATCTATGTCTCCTGCGACCCGGCGACCCTCTCGCGGGACCTGCAAAAACTCGCCGCGCGCTACCATCTCCGCCGCGTCGTCCCGGTCGACATGTTCCCGCAGACCGCGTCGATCGAAACCGTCTGCCTGCTGGAAGCACGGTCCTCGCCCGCCTGAGCGCGCCGGCCCCGCCATCGCGGTGCCATGGCTGAGGAAGTTGCCGGCGGTCACCGAACCCCGCGACAACATCGGGACAAAAAAATCGCGCCGGGTGGCGCGATTTTTTGTGCTCTTGGCGGGCTCTGCCGTTTCCCGCTTAGCGCGAGTAGAGTTCGACCACGAGCTGCTCGTTGACCACCGGGGCGATCTCTTCGCGGGTCGGGATGCGCGAGACGGTGCCGCTGAAGCTGTCGCGGTCCACCACGAGCCAATCGGGCACGGTGCGGATCTGCGTGGCTTCCATCTGGCGGGCGGCCAAGGCGCGGGGCTTGGGTGAATCTTTGATCGTGACCACATTACCGGGCTTGACGTTGGCCGAGGAGATGTCGTTTTTGCGTCCGTTGATCTGCACGTGCCCGTGCGCCACCATCTGGCGGGCGGCGGTGCGGGTGCGGGCGAAGCCGAGGCGGTAGACGACATTGTCCAGACGGGTCTCGAGCAATTGGAGCAAGGTGACGCCGGTCACGCCGCGGCGGGAAAGCGCGGTCTCGAAGTAGCGGCGGAACTGGCGCTCGAGGACACCGTATTGGGCTTTGAGCTTCTGCTTCTCGAGCAGGGCGAGGCCGTATTCCGAGGTCTTGCGGCGCATGCCTTTTTGTCCGTGCATGCCCGGCGGATAGCTGCGGCGCTCGAAATGTTTGGGCGAGCCGACGAGGAAAATGCCGAAGCGGCGGCTCAGTTTGGTTTTGGGTCCGGTGTAACGTGCCATGGGAAAAGTTTACAGTGGTTCAGTTTTCAGTTTTCAGCCGGAGCATCACACGCGGCGGGCTTTGGGGGGACGGCAGCCGTTGTGGGGGACGGGGGTGACGTCTTTGATCACAGTGATTTCCAGGCCGATGGCTTGGAGGGCGCGGATGGCGGACTCGCGTCCGGCGCCGGGGCCTTTGACCCGGACTTCGACTTCTTTCAGTCCGTGTCCCATGGCCTGGCGGGCGGCATCCTGTGCCACGAGCTGGGCGGCGTAGGCCGTGCTTTTGCGCGAGCCTTTGAAGCCGACTTTGCCCGCGCTGGAGGCACCGAGGACGGCGCCGCGCTGGTCGGTGATGCTGACGATGGTGTTGTTGAAGGTGGCGAGCACGTGGGCGATGCCTTGCAGGATGTTTTTGCTGCCCTTGGCTTTGACCACTTTGGCCGGGGCGATCGGGGCGTCGAGCGAGAGCATGTCGTCGGCCGGCGCCGCGGTGGCTTCGGCCGCTTTGGCTTCGCCTTCTTTTTTCTTGGCCGTTTTGCCTTTGGCCGCTTTCGGCTTGGCCGTTTTTTTCTCGGCGGGTTTGGCTTCGGCGGTGCCTTCGGCTTTGACTTCAGCGGCCGCTTCCTCCTTGGCCTCGACCGCTTTGGTCTCGGGAGCCTCGGGATGGTGCGCGGCTGTTTCCTCTTTGCGGCGTTCGTCCTGCGATTCGCCGAGAGTTTCTTTCTTTTCGTCGCTCATACTTCGTGGGGATTAGACTTTGCCGGCTTTGGCGTCGGGGTTTTTCTGCACGCCGACTGTCTTGCGCGGGCCCTTGCGGGTGCGGGCGTTGGTGGAAGTGCGCTGTCCGCGCACGGGGAGCCCGCGGCGGTGACGGATGCCGCGGTAGCAATTGATGGCCTGGAGGCGCTTGAGGTTGCCCTGCAATTCGCGGCGCAGGTCGCCCTCGATGAGGACGCCATTGTTGCCGATGATCTGGATGATCTGCGAAATTTGCTCCGGCGAGAGGTCCTTGGCGCGGGTGTTCGGATCGATGGAAGCTTCGGCCAGGACGCGTTTGGCGGTGGTCGGACCGATGCCGTAGATATACGGCAGGGAGGCTTCGATGCGTTTGTTGGGCGGGATTTCGACCCCGAGGAGGCGTGGCATATGCGTGTTATCCTTGTCTTTGTTTGTGGCGCGGGTTCTTGCAAACCACGCGCACGACGTTGTTCCGCCGGATGATCCGGCATCCTTCGCAAAGGCGTTTGACTGAAGCTCTGACTTTCATGGTTTGGTTCTTCTATTTCTTTCGGAAGGTGATGCGTCCTTTGCTCAAGTCGTACGGAGACAACTGGAGCATGACTTTGTCACCCGGCAAAATGCGAATGAAGTGAAGGCGCATCTTGCCCGAGATGTGCGCGAGAATGCGGTGTCCGTTGGGCAATTCCACCCGGAACATCGTATTCGGCAACAACTCGACAACCTTGCCTTCTACCTCAATAGCGTCTTTTTTCGCCATGTCAAAACTTCCGGTTCGTCTTTCGTCACCAGCACAGTGTGTTCAAAATGCGCCGAAGGCAGGCCGTCCGCCGTGACCACCGTCCATTTGTCGTCCAAAACCCGGACCGCACTGCCCCCCAAGTTGATCATCGGCTCGAGGGCCAAGGTCATGCCGGCCTTCAATTTGGGCCCGCGGCCGGCTTTGCCGTAATTC
>JBBECM010000030.1:0-37531 GCA_040881855.1 Chthoniobacterales bacterium
GTGACAAACCGACCATCCTCGCCCTCGCCCCAACCTGGCCGGACGGCGTGTGGATTCGTCACGGACTGCGCTCCGCCCTCGCCACCATCGTCGCGCTTGTCCTGGAAAACTGGCTCTCGCCGCCCGGCGGAACACTCATGGTCCTTGGTGCCTTCATCTTCACCGCCATGAACGCCCTCAGTCCCCAAGGTTCCGGCGACCGCGGCGCATTCCGCAACCTCATCATCTTCCCCATGATCATCGGCGCGGCCGTCCTCGCCCTCCTCGCCGGCACCCCCCTGCTGGCCAGTTATGCCGTGCTCAACATCATGCTGGCCACGTGGCTCTTTCTCCTCGGCTATTGGATGCACGACCGCGGCGGCGTGACCGTGCCGGTGCAAATTTCTTTCCTCCTGCTCATTTCTACCCTCGGCCTCAACGCGCAGGAACCCGTCTCGTTCCAGAAGATTACCGGCACGTTCTTCGGCTTGGTCAATGGACTGATCATCGCCGCCGTCGTCCAACGCCTCCTCTGGCCCATGCTTCCGCAACGTCAATTGCAGCACGGCGTCGTCTTCTACCTCCGCACCATGGCCTCGTGTTTGCCGGCGGGATTCGAACACCTCCCGCTCTGGCAACGCACGCGCTTGGGCCTTCTGCCCTCCCAATCCCGCGGCTACATCCGCCACATGAGCGGCCCGACCCTGCCGCCCGAGCAAAGCGCCCTGCTCGATGCTTATGGCAATACCCTGCAGCAACTCGCCGGGGAAATCGCCCTCGTCTCGGGACGCCTCCGTCCTCTCGTCCCAGAGGACCTGCAGCCCTCCATCGACGCCCCGCTCGCCGCGGTGAAATCCACCCTCGCCGACGGATTGGAAACGCTCGCCTCGGCTTTCGAAAACATGGAAACCCCCGCCGACCTCAGCCCTCGGATCGACGCCACAATCGCCCTCTGGGATACGGCCATCGTGCAAGTCCGAGCCGCCCTCATCGCACGCAATACCTCCCCCGCCGTCGTCGTCCCCATCCTCGGCCAGGCCGCCCGCTACCGCGCCGCCCTCGGCCTGTTGCGCCGCGCCGTGAACGAGGCGCGGCAACTCACCTTGGCCCGATACCTCGGCGACATCGCACTGTGAACAAAGCTGCGGCTTGTCTTACCGACGCGGAAAGTGTTCAACAACGCGTTCCCATCGCATGATTTACGACTTCACCCTGCGCTCGGTCGGATTGACCGTCGGCCTGGCACTGATTCTCTCCCACGCGGCGGCTCTGATCGCGCCGGCGCGAATCATGGAATGGTTGCGCGACTTCCCGCGTTCGCGTGCCGCCGGCCTTGTGCTCTGCACGCTCGCCGCCCTTTGGGCTTTCTGGCTGGCCGCTACCATGGATCTCGGCGAATTCTCCCCGAACCGCACCCTCATCTGCGGCGTCATCATCGCCGGCGCGGTCATGGTCCCGCTTTTCGCCGAAGAATTCCTTGCCGTGCGTGCGCTGGGCATCCTCGCCCTGCTCGCCGCCGAACCCCTGCTCGGCGCCGCCTTCCTCCGCCCGGAGGAAACCCGCCTGCTCCTCGTTGCGCTGGCTTACGTCTGGGCCACCGGCGGACTGGTCATGGTTGGCGCCCCCTACCTGCTACGCGACCTCATTAGCTGGGTCACCGCCCGACGCTGGCGCTACCACGCGGTCGCGTGGGCCGGCATCGGGTACGGCGCCCTCCTCGCCGCCGTCTCGCTGCTTCTCTTCAAAAGCTGACCGCCCCACCATCTCCGCGATGCTCCAGATCATTTTCAACGACCTCAGCGCCGCCGAGATGGCCGCCCTGCCGAAACTTTTGCAGCTGGAGATCCTCAGTGAATTCCAAGTCCTGCCCGAGGCGCTGGAAAACCTCGACGCCACGCGATTCGGCAAAGTCGAGCGCGACGGCCACACCCTCTACCGCTACCGCGCCGGCGATTACCGCATCTATTTCGAGCAGCACGCCAACGGCCTCCTCGTCCGCCGCGTCTTGACCAAAAACACCATCCGCGACTTCCTCTTCCGCACCAGCCTGCCCATGGGCGAGGACGAACAGCTGGCCGGTAACCACAAGTTCTGGGAATTCATCGAGCAGGACGGCAAACCGTCCTAAATCGGTTCCCGCTGGCCGGCTTTTCCCCCTCACCCAAGACTCCCCACCTTCCCCATGAATCAACAAAAACTGACCAACCCATTCTACGTCCTCCTCAGCCTTCCCTCCACCGCGATGGGCTTCGCGCTGTGCGTGCAGATCTCCGCCCTGAGCTGGATCCTCAGCACCAAATACAATCTCTCCATCGAGCACGTCGGCCTCGTCTGGCTGGCCGGACCCCTCGCCGGACTCCTCGCCCAGCCCATCGTCGGGCTGATCAGCGACAAAGTGTGGTTCTGGGGCGGACGCCGCCGTCCCTTCATCCTCATCGGCGGCGTCACCGCGTCACTCATGTTGCTCGCACTTCCGTTCCTCGGCGAACTGAGCGAGTGGAGCGGAATCCAGATCCTCTGGACCGCCATCATCGTCGCCCTCACTCTCGATCTGGCGATCAACGTCGGGTTCAACCCGACCCGTTCCATCATCGCCGACCTCACCCCCGAAGGCGAAGCCCGCACCAAAGGTTTCACCTGGATGCAAACCATCTCCGGCATGTTCGGCGTGCTCGCTTATGTCATCGGCGCCGTCTTCGGCAACTACGAGCTCATTTACTTCGGCGTCGGCCTCGTGTTGCTCTTCAACGTCGTCCCCGCCTTCTTCCTCAAAGAACCGCGCGACCTCGGACCCCTCGCCGCGCATGACGCCCCGACCGAGCCCACGACCGGCCACGGCAAAACCAACCTCCCCCGCCTCCTGCACATCTATATCGCCCACGCCTTCACCTGGCTCGGCGTGCAAACCATGTTCGTCTTCATGTTCGCCTACTTGCAGCACGCCCTTTTCCCGGGAGCCGCGGAACTGGACGACGGGCAAAAGATCTCGCTCGGCCAAGTCATCGCCATTTCCTTCCTCATCATGAACGTTGTCGGGTTCATCCTGCCCGTCGCCGTGCTCCAACCGCTGGCCAAAAAGATCGGACTCGTCCGCACCCACACGCTCTGCATTTTCATCATGGCTGCGGGCTACGCCGGCATCATCTTCTTCGGCAAGACGACCCCCGCAATCTACACCCTCATGGCTGTGGTCGGCATCGGTTGGGCCGCCGTGGTCAGCCTGCCCTTCGCCATCATGAGCGATAGCGTGGACAAAGCCCGCATGGGCACCTTCATGGGAATTTTCAACCTCTCCGTGGTCATTCCCCAGATCATCGTCAGCCTCGCCATCGGCGCCGTCATCGGTGCTGCCGCGGACAAGACCATCACCTTCATCATCTGCGCGATCTCCCTCGCCATCTCCGCCATCCTCTGGGCCTTGCTGCGCGAAGACAAAACCGAACCCGGCGAAATCGCCATGGGCGGCGGCAGCCATTGACCTGTGTGGGCCTCCTGAATCCATTTGACCCGCGCCCCCTCTGCGGTTAATTATTTTTACTCAACCAAGCGGCCATAGCTCAATTGGATAGAGCATCTGACTACGGATCAGAAGGTTAGAGGTTCGAGTCCTCTTGGCCGCATTTTTCCATTTATTCTGGTGACCTTCGAGCCCCGCCGCACCGTCCTCTACGATTTACAAAAAGCGGCCGGCGCGCGCTGCATTAACTTCGGTGGATGGGATATGCCGGTGCAGTTCACTTCGATCATCGACGAACACCGGGCGGTGCGCACCAGTTGCGGCGTCTTTGACATCTCGCATATGGGCGAAGTTTTTGTCTCCGGCCCGCGCGCTTTCGATTGGCTGCAGCACTTGCTGGCCAATGACCTCGCCAAATGCCCTGTCGGCGGCGGCCAATACACCTTCCTGCTCAACGAGCGCGGCGGAGTCATCGACGACCTCATCATTTACCGCATGGCCGAGGATAATTTTCTCCTCCTCGTCAACGCGGCCAAAATCGACGAGGACGTGGCTTGGCTGCAGAAGCACGCGACCGATGGCGTGACCATCGACAATCGCAGCGACAAGATGAGCGCCCTCGCCGTGCAGGGCCCGGAGGCCGCGCGCATCTTCCGCGAGGTCTTTCAATGCGAGATGCCGGCCAGAAATACTTTTATCGCGATGGAAAAATGCCGCGGGGCGATCATCGCCGCAGGCACGGGCTATACTGGTGAGAACGGTTTCGAATTGTTTTTTGCCAACAGTCTGGCCGGAGACATCTGGGCTGCTGTCCTCAAAGCGGGCGCCAAACCCTGCGGGCTCGGTGCGCGCGACACCCTGCGCCTCGAAATGTGCTACCCGCTCAACGGCTCCGACCTCTCCCCCGACCGCACCCCGCTCGAGGCCGGTCTGGGTATGTTCGTCGCGCTGGACAAGGCAAACTTCCTCGGCCGCGACGCTTTGCTTGCCCAAAAGGCCGCCGGGCTCCCCGCCAAACTTGTCGCTCTGCGCATGACCGAAAAATCTCCCCCGCCCCGCGCCCACTACCCCGTGCTCATCGACGGCCAACCGGTCGGCGAAACAACCAGCGGCGCCCTCTCCCCCAGCCTCGCCGAAGGTATCGCCCTTGCCTACCTGCCCCCCGGCCTCACCAAGCCGGGCCAAGTCGTCGAGATCGACATCCGCGGCCGCCCCTTCACCGCCGTGGTTGAAAAGAAGCCCTTTTATCGTCCATCATCCACCCGCACGGCGTAAATTCCCCGTCGCCTTATAGCCATGAATGTTCCTGACAATTTGAAATACGCCGAAAGCCACGAATGGATCCTCGTCGAGGGCGACACCGGAACCGTCGGCATCACTGACCACGCGCAAAACGAACTGACCGACATCGTCTACGTCGATCCGCCGAAAATCGGCGCCGCCGTCACCGCCGGACAACCCGCCGCCGTGGTGGAATCGGTCAAAGCCGCCAGCGACATCTACTCGCCGGTCGACGGCGAAGTCATCGAAGTGAACGAATCGCTCTCCTCCGAACCGGCCTTGGTCAATACCTCCCCCTACGAAAACGGCTGGCTCTACAAAATCCGTCTTTCCAACCCGTCGCAACTCGACGCGCTCAAATCCCCCGACGACTACCGCGCGCAGATCGGCTGAGCTACCCCGCATGAGCACGGCCGCCACCCCACATTCCGCTTTTGTCCGCCGTCACGTCGGACCCGACGACGCCCAGATTGCGTGCATGCTCGAGACCATCGGCTGCGCCACCCTTGACGCGCTGATCGACGCCACCGTTCCGGAAGTCATCCGCCGCCGCGAACCACTCGACCTGCCAGCCCCGCTCGACGAGCCGGCCGCGCTGGCCGAAATCCGCACCCTCGCCACGCAAAACAAACCGCAGCCCACCTACCTCGGCATGGGCTACCACAATTGCCACACCCCGCCGGTCATCCTGCGCAATATCCTCGAGAATCCGGGTTGGTATACGGCCTACACGCCGTATCAGGCCGAACTGGCCCAGGGCCGCCTCGAAGCCCTCCTCAATTTCCAGACCATGGTCGCCGATCTGACCGGTATGGAAATTTCCAATGCCTCCCTCTTGGACGAATCGACCGCCGCCGCCGAAGCCATGGCCATGGCCCACGGGGTCAAAGGCACCGGCCGCAAGTTTTTCGTGGCGGACAACGTCCATCCGCAAACCATCTCCCTCCTGCGCACGCGCGCCGAACCGCTCGGACTCGACATTGTGACCGGTTCGTGGCGGGACGCCGCGTTCGATTCCTCGTTCTTCGGTGCCCTCGTGCAATACCCCGCGACCGACGGCGCCATCGAGGACTACGGCGATTTCGCCGCCCGCGTGCACGCCGCCGGCGGCACCTTCATCGTCGCGGCCGATCTGCTGGCCCTCACCCTCCTCAAGCCGCCCGGCGAATTCGGGGCGGACATCGTGATTGGCAGCGCCCAGCGTTTCGGTGTGCCGCTCGGTTACGGCGGACCGCACGCCGCCTTCCTCGCGACCCGCGACGACCACAAACGCCGTCTGCCCGGACGTCTCATCGGACTTTCCAAAGACGCCGCCGGTCAGCCCGCCCTCCGCCTCTCGCTGCAAACCCGCGAGCAACACATCCGCCGCGACAAAGCGACGAGCAACATCTGCACGGCCCAAGTGCTGCTCGCCGTCATGGCCTCGATGTATGCCGTCTACCACGGACCGGACGGACTCCGGGCCATGGCCCAACGCGTCCACGACACCGCCGGCACCCTGGCTGACGCGCTGCGCCGCGCCGGACACACGGTGCACCACGAAAACTTCTTCGACACCTTGCGTGTCACGCCCCGCGAACCGCTCGCCCCCACGAAAGCCGGGCCTCTTCTACGCGAATTCCCCGACGGCTCCGTCGGTCTGGCGCTCGACGAAACCACCGACCTGGCCGCCCTCAACACCTTGCTCGGCGCCTTCGGCCTCGCGCCCGTCACGGAGATCACCCCGCACCCGTTCCCCGCAGCGACGGCCCGCACTTCATCCTACCTCACCCACCCCGTCTTCAACACACACCGCACCGAAACGCAGATGATGCGTTACCTGCGTCGCTTGGAAGGACGCGATCTCGCGCTCAACCACAGCATGATCCCGCTTGGTTCGTGCACCATGAAGCTCAACGCCGCGGCCGAAATGATCCCGGTCACTTGGCCGGAGTTCGGCAACCTGCACCCCTTCGCCCCCGTGGACCACGCGCAGGGCTACGCCAAACTCTTCGGCCAACTCGAAGCATGGCTCGCCGAGATCACCGGATTCGCCGCCATCTCGCTGCAACCGAATGCCGGCGCCCAAGGCGAATACACCGGACTTCTCGTCATCCGCGCCTACCACCAATCGCGCGGCGACAAGGAACGCAATATCTGCCTCATCCCCACCTCCGCGCACGGCACCAATCCGGCCAGCGCCGTCATGGCCGGTATGACCGTCGTTCCCATCGCCTGCGATGCGCACGGCAATGTCGATGTGGCCGACCTCCGCAAAAAAGTCGGCCAACACGAGGCCAAACTGGCCGCGCTCATGGTCACCTATCCCTCGACCCACGGCGTCTTTGAAGAAAGCATCCGTGAAATCTGCGATATGGTTCACGCCGCCGGCGGTCAAGTTTACATGGACGGCGCCAATCTCAACGCACAAGTCGCCCTCTGCCGCCCGGGCGACATCGGCGCCGATGTCTGCCACCTCAATTTGCACAAAACGTTCTGCATCCCGCACGGCGGCGGCGGACCGGGCATGGGACCGATCGGTGTCGCCGCGCACCTCGCGCCCTTTTTGCCCGGCCACAGCGTCATCAAAACGGGCGGCACGCAGGCCATCGGCGAGGTCTCCCAAGCGCCGTGGGGCAGCGCGAGCATCCTGCCGATCTCATGGATGTATATCCGCATGATGGGTGCAGCCGGGCTCGAGCACGCCACCAAAGTCGCCATCCTCAACGCCAACTACATGGCCAAGCGCCTCGATCCGTATTTCCCTGTGCTCTACAAAGGCAAAAATGGCCACGTGGCCCACGAATGCATCCTCGACGTGCGCGAATGGAAAGAACGCGCCGGCATCGAAGTCGAAGACATCGCCAAACGCCTCATGGATTACGGCTTCCACGCCCCCACCATGAGCTGGCCGGTGGTCGGCACCCTCATGATCGAGCCAACCGAAAGCGAATCGCTCGATGAACTCGACCGCTTTTGTGATGCCATGATCGCCCTCCACGGCGAACTCGTGGCGGTCGAAGAAGGCCGCCTCGACAAAGCCGACAACCCGCTGAAAAACGCCCCCCACACCGCGGAATGCGTCATGGCCGACGACTGGCCCCACGCCTACTCGCGTGAAGTTGCCGCCTTCCCGCTCCCATGGCTGAGGGCCAACAAATTCTGGCCCTCCGTCCGCCGCGTCGACAACGTTTACGGCGACCGCAACCTCTTCTGCACCTGCGCCCCGGTGGAAGCAGTGGCGGCGTAGAAGGCCGGGGAACGCCGAGGAGAGAAAGTCGCCCCCGTATCATGCGAAATTTTCTCTGCTCGTCGGCGCTCCCATAGTAGGATTCTTTCCAATGTTCACAGGCTTGGTTCGCGAAGTTGGCGAAGTCGGATGGCTGCGGCGCACCGACCAAGCCGTGCAATTACTCATTGAAGCGCCCCGCATGGCCGGACGGGTCCGCATCGGCGAAAGCGTCGCGGTCAACGGTTGCTGCCTCACCGTCACGGCCCATCGCGATCGGCAACTGATGTTCGACCTCCTGCAGGAAAGTCTCGACCGCACCAATCTGGGCGCGCTGAAGCCGGGCAATCCGGTCAACCTCGAACGCGCCCTCCGCGTCGACGGGCGCCTCGGTGGTCACTTTGTCCAAGGGCACGTCGATTGCACGGCGCCGGTGCTGGAGATCGAGGAAAAGGGTGCCGACGTGCGCCTTGATATCTCGCTGCCGGAGGACTTCGCCCGCTATGCAGCTTTCAAAGGATCCATTGCCGTCAACGGCACCAGCCTGACCATCGCAGCCCTCAAACCCGACCGCTTCACCGTATGGGTCATCCCGCACACGCTCGACAACACGAACCTCGGAGACATCGAGGCCGGCGACGCGGTCAACCTCGAGTTTGATATTCTCGCCAAATACGCCGAACGCCTGCTCTCCGGGCGTCCGGCCGCGGACGCTTAGTCCTCCGCCGGAGCCGACTCGACGATTTCGATCTGGTCGGGGGTGAAGAGTTTGATCTGCAATTGTTGGTCGCGATATTTCTCCAGCTGACCACGCACCCGCACTTTTTGCTGGGCGTATTTGTCAAAGCCGTCGGGAAATTTGTCATAAGCCGGACGGAAGACCACGGCGACGAAGCCCGTCCGCCGGTCCCCGAAGTTGAGGAACGTGATGCCTTCGTTCGGTCCTTTGCCCACGCCGCGTACCACGCCCTCGACGATGACTTCCGTGCCGACTTTGGCATCCATGGCCGCCGTGTCTTCGGCCGGCACCACCGGAGCGTCGGCCGCAGGTGCGGCCGGCGGCGGAGCTTCCTCCTTGGCGGGTTCCTCGGAGCGGGTTTCCGGCGCCAGAGCGACGGCCAAAGCGAATATCAGGGGAAGGACCTTCATCATTCTGCACTTATAGACCCGGCAGCGGGACCGACAAGCCGGAATTAACCACCCACGTAGGACATCTCAACCTTGGGCCGCACCCCGCTGCCCGCGGCGGCCCGCAGTTCCGAGTAACGATCGCTTCTCCCCTCCCAGACACCCCGGACAAAAGCAGCCAGCGCAGCATCGTCCGCTCCACCCCGCAGCTCCGCCCGCAGATCGGCCCCGCCCGCGGCAAACAAGCAGGTCACCAGCTTGCCGTCGGCCGTCAGACGCGCACGGTTGCAGTCCCGGCAGAAGGGTTCGGTGATGGAGGTCACAAACCCGATCTCCCCGACCCCATCGGCATACCGGTAGCGCCGCGCCACCTCCCCCCGCCAAGCCGGCTCAAGGGCCATGAGTCCGAATGCGGCGTCCAACCGGTCGCGCAGCTCGGCGGCCGGCACCACACCGGAAACGTGCCAGGCATTGTGGTTGCCCACATCCATGAACTCGATGAAGCGCAGCGTGTAACCCCCGGCACGGCAAAAACGCGCGAGAGGCAAAACCTCGTCCTCATTGACCCCGCGCTGGACGACACAATTCACTTTGACCCCCAAGCCGGCGCGTTGGGCCGCGGCCAACCCCTCCAACACCCCCCCCACGGGAAGCCGCGTGTCGGACATGCGGCGGAATGTTTCGTCGTCCAACGCATCCAGACTGACCGTCACCCGCTGCAACCCCGCGCGCCGCAGCTCTTCCGCTTGCCCGGCGAGCAACAGACCGTTGGTCGTCAGCGCAAGATCGTCGACGCCCCTGATGTCGGCGAGCAAACGCACCAGCGAGGCAAGTTCGCGTCGCAGGAGCGGCTCACCACCGGTCAGACGCACCTTGCGCAGACCGAGTCCGGCCATGACCCGCACCACCCGGGCGATTTCCTCGAACCTGAGGATTTCCGCGCGCGGCAGAAAGGCGTGACCCGGACCGAAAACGTCCGCCGGCATGCAATAGCGGCAGCGCAGGTTGCAGCGGTCCGTCACGGAAATGCGCAGGTCGCGCAGCGGGCGTCCGAGGGTATCGACCGGATCGCTCATGCCTGGCCGACCGGGCGAGCTTCCGGCGCATGGCGCGGCACCGGTTGCTGCCGGGCCAGGTGCCAACCGAAGAGCTTCATGACCAGCAAGTGGATCGGCGCCTGCGTCAAACGGTAAAACCACCATGGCAATGACGGACGGTAGTTGAAGATGGCGGCCAGCACGCTGCGGCGGTCCGGGCTTTCACGGAATTCCAACCGAGCCGGCGCCCGCCCGTCGCGCATGTCGTCGGGATGGGCCAGCAGGCCGCCGGTGATGTAGTAAAGCGGACGATCCGCCGACGACCGTCCCGCCGAATAGCTCAACTCCAGCAGCGGGCGCGGCAAACCCGAAAGGCGGAAGGCCAGATTGAGGTGCTCGTCGACCGTGACGCGCAGGACGAATTTGAAAAACGACGGCAGCCAACGCGCATATTCGCGGGCCACCCAGATGGCATCGTGCCCCGGCGGCAACGGCAGTCGCTGGATGGAGCAGACATAGCGCCCTTGCTCGCTGTGCACATGGCGGCGCGCCAGATGGTCATCGGCCCCGACCGGGGCCGCCGCCTCGGAAGACAGAGCCTCGTCGAGCGCCTCGTCGAACGGTTGCGCGCGGATACCGGCCTGCTCTTGCAAGGTCGGCGACTGTGCCACCATGGCATGGCGCAGGCTTTCGACCAGCGGCGCGATCAACTCATGGTGGGCGCCGGTGACCAACCGGACCCCGAGGACACTGAGCCAGGTCGGGATGAACGGAACCGTCATGATCCACCGCTTCTTGCCGAGGCGGCCGGCCGTGCGCCGCATCAGATCGACATAGGTCATGACCTCCGGACCGCCCAGATCGAATGTCCTGTCATACATTTCCTTTTTGCCGACACAAAAGCGCAAGAGGTCCACCACGTCGCGCCATCCCACCGGCTGCGTCATGGAGCGGGTCCAGTGCGGACAAACCAGCAACGGCGACCGCTTGACCAGCCGCGTCACCATCCGGAACGAGGAGCCGTGCGGACCGACGATCAGTCCCGCGCGCAGACTGGTCACCGGGACTCCGCGGGCGGAGAGCACACGTTCCACCTCGAGCCGGCTGGCCAGGTGCCGCGACAGTTGCGCGTCATCCGGGATGATGCCCCCGAGATAAATGATCTGCTTCACCCCCGCACGCGCGGCCGACCGTGCAAAATTGTCGGCCAGGATGAAATCCATGTCTTCGAACCGCGCCTGTGTCAGCCGCGCCGGCAACATGGAGTGCACGAGGTAAATGGCATAATCCGCCCCTTCCAGCGCGCGCTCGGTCTGCAGCATGGAGAACAAATCACATTGCCGCCACCGCACGCCCTCGACCGGAGCGGCCGGCGTCCGCCGCAGGGCCACCACGTCGAAATCTTGTGTCAGCACCGGCAAGAGCGCCGTGCCGACAAAACCCGAGGCGCCCGCCACGACCACGACAGGACGACCGCTTTTTTCCTCCGTCATCCCGCCATCAAACACCGGTCATCGCAGGAAACAAGCCCCCGCGCGCCCCCCGCCGGTCTCAAGCCAGACCCGCCGCCAGCAAGTAGGTCCAGTTGGCCAGCAAGATCGCGCCGGCAATCCACCGCCACGGCCAACCGGCCAGCGCGGCGGGGCGCCACGGTTCGAGACGGAAGAGCCAGACCACGGCGGCGTAAAGCGCGGCCGCCCCCCATAAGGGCAAGAGCAAGACCGCGGCCGGGTTGAGTTGCAGCGCGGCGCGCCAATTTCCACCGGCCAGCATGACCATGGAGCGCGTTGTCCCGCACCCCGCGCAAGGCAAACCGGTGCCGCTCTTCCACGCGCAAACCCAGCCGTGCCAGCCGGCGGCCGATGCCGCGCACCACAAAGCGCCGAACAACAGGACCGCCGCCGAGCAAAGCAGGAACATCACCTCCGGCTGCACGCGGACCTTCCAAGGCAGTGGCGGCGGCTCCCCGGTCATCGCTCGGGCCGGCTACGGTTGCCGCGCCGCCTGCTCGAGCAGGACGGCCAGACCTCCTGCCGCGGCGGCGGCCGCGAAAACGATCGCCAAGATCAATCCGCAGCAAAGCAGCGTGGGCAGCAGCACCGCCGCGGCGGCGCGTCCTTTGCCGACCATTTGCACCTCCGAGACACCGATGACCAGGACCACGAAATTCCACACCATGGCAGCGATAGCCCCGCAGACCGGCAGGAGCTGCAGCACCGCGGTGGCCCCGCCCGCATAGCAGATCACGCGGAATGTCGCTTCGAAGGGACGATTCGCGCCGCCCAGCAACATCAGCGCAAGATGGATCAGCGCGCTCGTGACGAACGCCACCGCCGCCAGCAAGACCGGCATGAGCATGATCGAGCCACCGATGACCACCGCGGACCCCAGCTTGGCCACCATGGCCTGCTCGCCGGGAGTGCCGGCGGGGTTCAAAGCATTGAAAACGGATTGGTAGAAAATCCCGACAAGACCGCCGATCGAGCCGACCAAGACGAAGAAGAAAAGCGGTGCACCCAAGCCTCCGGTCGGGGACATCGCGGCGAAAGCCTTGGATGGCTCCAGCAGCACCATCCGGATAGTTTCGAGGAGGGCGTTGAGAAAGCCTACTTCCGCCCGCCGCTCCCACGGGATGCCCATCGTCGGCGCCGTGGCAACCGGACCTGCAGGCACGCCCGTCTCGGGCGCCAGTTCATCGATCACTTCGGCCAGCGGTTTCCACATCGGCATCCCATCGCGCCACGCCAAATCGGACCCGGTGAATTTCCCCTCGCGGTATCCGGCGCGCAATTCCTCCGGCGTGAACTGACCGAGCGACTGCCCCCCGCGATTGAGATGAACTTTCATCCGTTGTGTTTCAACTCCGGCCCGCAGCGGCGTCAATCACCAAGTCGCGCCAGCCGACGGAGGTCAGCCGATGGAAGGTTGATTTTCCGCGACGCGGCGCAGAAGATCGCGGCATGGCACTTACCCCGAGTCATGAATTGTCCGTCGGTCTGCCCGTGCCCGACTTCTCCCTGCCGGATGTCGCCACGGCGCGCGCCGTTTCCGCGTCCGACTTCGGCGGCGCCCGTGCGCTCGTCGTCATTTTCCTCTGCCGCCATTGCCCGTATGTCGTCCACGTTCTGCCGACGCTCATCGCCATGGCCCGCGAATACGCGGGGCCGGGCGCGGCTTTCGTCGGCATCAGCGCCAACGACGCAGCCAACTACCCGGAAGACTCCCCCGCGCGGCTCAAAGACATGGTGGTGCGGCAAGACATCCCGTTCCCCATCCTCTACGACGAAACCCAGGCCACCGCCCGCGCCTTCCACGCAGCCTGCACGCCGGAGTTTTTCGTCTTCGACGGCGACGGACGGCTTTTCTACCACGGCCGCATGGATGCCAGCACCCCGGGCAACAACATCCCGTGCACCGGCGACGACTTGCGCGCCGCGCTCGACGCCGTGTTAAGCGGCTCGCCGCCCCCCGCGACCCAGCACCCGAGTCTAGGCTGCAACATCAAATGGAAATAGTCCGCCCTCGCGGAGAGGCCTGCATGCCGGAAGCCAAGAGCCAACATTCCCCCACCCACCACCACGGCGTTTTCCGGTTGCGCTACGGTCACCCGCTGCCCTTCGGCGCCAGCATCGTGCCGGGCGGGATCAACTTCTCGGTCTTCTCGCGCCACGCCACCGGCTGCACCTTGGTGCTGTTCGAAAAAGGCGCACAGCGGCCCTTCGCCGAGATTCCCTTTCCGCCGGAATTCCGCATGGGGGATGTCTTCGCCATGACCGTTTTCGACCTCGACCCGCACAACATCGAATACGGCTACCGCATGGACGGCCCCTTCAATCCGCATGCCGGCCACCGCTTCGACGCGCGCCACATCCTGCTCGATCCTTTCGCCCGCGCCGTGGGCGGCCGGGAAATTTTCCGCGTCAAGCAGGAGGCTCGCGGCATCTTCCCGCACCGCGGCCGCATCCCGGAAAACAATTTCGACTGGGAGCATGACCGCCCGCTCGATCTGCCCGTTCCGGAACTCGTCATTTACGAACTGCACGTCCGCGGCTTCACCCGCCACGCGTCCGCCGGCGTGGCGCATCCGGGCACCTTCGACGGGCTGCGCGAAAAAATCCCCTACCTCCGCGACCTCGGCATCAACTGCGTGGAACTCATGCCGGTCTTCGAATTCGACGAGCACGAGAACTTCCGCACCCATCCCGGCACCGGCGAGCCCCTCGCCAACTACTGGGGCTACAGCACCCTCGCCTTCCGCGCCCCCAAGGCCGGCTTCGCCGCGCGCGCCGGCGATGGACACGAAGTCGATGAACTCAAAGACCTCGTCAAAGCCTTCCATAGCGCCGGCATCCAAGTCGTGCTCGACGTCGTCTTCAACCATACCGCCGAGGGCGACGCCACCGGGCCCGTCATTTCCTTCCGCGGCCTCGACAACCACACCTACTACCTCCTCGCCCCCAACGGCGACTACCTCAACTTCAGCGGCTGCGGCAACACCCTCGACTGCAACAACCCGGTCGTCCGCGATTTCGTCCTCGATTGCCTCCGCTACTGGGCGGCCGAATACCACATCGACGGCTTCCGCTTCGACCTCGCCTCCGTGCTCGGACGCGACTCCCAGGGCCATCCTCTGCCCAACCCGCCACTGCTCGAGTCCATCGCCTACGATCCTGTGCTCGCCCACTGCGAACTCATCGCCGAGGCCTGGGATGCCGGCGGGCTTTACCAGGTCGGCAATTTTCCCAGCTACGGCCGCTGGATGGAATGGAACGGCAAATTCCGCGACGCCGCCCGCCGCTTCCTGCGGGGCGACGACAATACCGTCGGCGAAATGATCCAGCGCATCCTGGGCTCGCCCGATCTTTACCAAGCGAGTGGACGCCCGCCCGCCGCCTCGGTCAATTTCATCACCTGCCACGACGGCTTCACCCTCGCCGACCTCTTTGCCTACGAGAAAAAGCACAACCTGCCCAATGGCGAAGAGAACAAGGACGGCAGTGATGAGAATTTCTCGTGGAACAGCGGCGCGGAAGGTCCGACCGACGACGCGGAGATCAACGCAGTGCGCCTGCGCTGCGCCAAGAACGCCATGGCCCTGCTGCTCGTCAGCCAAGGTGTCCCCATGCTCAGCATGGGCGACGAAATAGGCCGCTCCCAAGGCGGCAACAACAACCCTTACTGCCACGACACGGAATGGAACTGGCTCGACTGGGCCCTGCTGCCGCAGAACGCCGGTCTCCACCGCTTCGTCAAAACGCTCCTCGCCTTCCGCCGCGCCCACCCCTCGCTGCACCGGGCCGATTGGTTCACCGGTGAGGATTGCATCGGCAGCGGTTACCCGGACATCGGGTGGCACGGCGTCGGACCGGGCGAACCCGACTGGAGCGAACACAGCCATTCGCTGGCCTTCATGATCTGCGGCCAGCACGACCACGCCCTCGGCGGCACCGGTGAATTCTTCTACGCCGCCTTCAACATGCACACCGATACGCTGCCCTTCGGCCTGCCCGTGCTGCCCGCGCGCTGGCGCTGGCACCTGCTGGCGGATACCGCGCGGGAATCACCCGGCGACATTCATCCCGCCGGCGAGGCCCCCGCACTCGACGACCAGCACCGCGTGCATCTCATCGCGAAAAGCGCTGTCCTTTTGCTCGGGCGCGAGGAAATCTGAAGACCATGCCCGTCCGCCGCACCATCAAATCCTCCAAGCGCCTCTCGGTCATGGCGTGGATCGAAGACGCTTTCGGCGGCGTCGTCTTCGTGCGGCAAGCCAAAGGCAGCCGCAGTTGGACGCTGCCCGGCGGCAAAGTGAAAACCGGCGAGGCGCTGGTCAATGCCCTGCGCCGCGAAGTGCGCGAAGAGATCGGCATGCAAATCGCCACCGCCGCCCCGCTCGACATCCTCGATCGCCCGGAATCCGGCGCCATCACCATCCTCTACCGCGTGCTGCTCAAGCCCGGCACGATGAAACCGCGCCCGCCCGAAATTGAAAAGATCGGCATCCGCCGCCGCCTTCCCAAGGGCAGCTCGGAAACCGCCACCTACTTTTGGCGGCGCGCCCAACAAAGCTTTCTCCCCTTCGCCCATTTCGAGTTCCCGCCCGGCCGGCCGCGCCGCACCGCCGATTGATTCCTCCCATGCCCACCCCGCGCCCCATCGAAATCATCGGCGGGGGTCTGGCCGGTCTGGGCCTCGGCCTCGGGCTGCGCGCCCGCGGCGTGCCCGTCACCATCCGCGAAGCTGGCACCTACCCGCGCCATCGCGTCTGCGGGGAATTCATCACCGGGCTCGATGCCTGGACCCGCGGGATCCTCGCGCTTGATCCGCACCTCGCGCCGGCGCGCCCCGCCCGCGCTATGACATGGTTCGAGCCGGGACGGAAGCCGCTGCGCCACACCTTGCCCGAACCCGCCCTCTGCCTCGGACGCGACCGCCTCGACTCCTCGCTGGCCGAGGCTTTCACCACCGCCGGAGGCGAGCTGCAGACCCGCGCCCGCATCGCTCCTGTCCCGGGCCCCGGACGCGTCCTTGCCTGCGGACGCCGTCCATCGACCACTTCGCCTTGGGTCGGACGCAAACAGCACTTCCGCGATCTCGCGCTGCATGACGACCTCGAATTGCATCTCGGCGACGGTGCTTATGTCGGGCTGACGCGCATTGACGGGGAGACAGTCAATGTCTGCGGGCTTTTCCCGCGCCCCGGACGCCGCTGCGATCTGGCCGACCAGGCGGCCGACTGCGGTCTGCCCGCCCTCGCCGGGCGCCTCGCCCGCGCCACACCGCTGCCCGATTCGGACTGCGCCATGGCGGGCTTGGACTACGATCGTCCGCCGCGATCCGCCGGCGAAGCTCTCTCCCTCGGCGATCACTTGACCCTCATTCCACCCTTTACCGGACACGGCATGACCATCGCCCTGCAAAGTGCCGCCCTGGCCGTCGATCCACTCGTCGACTGGTCACTCGGAAACCATTCATGGGACGACACGGCGGCGCTCATCCGGCGCACCTTGCGTGCGCGGTTCCGGCGCCGCCTGGCCTGGGGACGACGTCTGCATCCGTGGATGGTCCGCCCGCCGCGCCGGCGGTTGATCCACGGCTTGCACCGGATCGGACTGCTCCCCTTCGATCCGCTTTACCGGTTGCTCCATTGAGCATGTATCTTCACGCCATCGCCACGGCGAACCCGGAGACCTCGCTCACCCAGCGAGAATGCCTCGCCTTGTTGCAGACACCGGACGCGTCGGGATTATCCCTCAGCCGCCGCACCCGGCTCATGCTCTCAACGATCCTGCGCGGCAATTCGGGCATCGACACACGCCAATTCGCCACACGCGATGTCTCGCGTCTTTTCCGACTCGGCGCCGATGAACTCAATGAGGAGTTTCGCCACGCCGCCCCGCGTCTGGCCACCGCCGCTCTCGAGCGCGCTTTGGCCCAAGCCGGGCTGGACCCCGCGGATCTTGATGCCCTCATCATCTGCACCTGCACGGGCTACCTCTGCCCCGGGGTCAGTAGCTATGTGGCCGAGATGATGGGCCTGCGCCCGGATCTTTGGATGCAGGATCTTGTGGGACTCGGCTGCGGCGCGGCCCTTCCCTCCTTGCGCATGGCGCAGGCGGTGCTGGCCGCGCAACCGGACGCCAACGTGGCCTGCGTGGCCGTCGAGATCTGTTCCGCGGCGTTCTATCTCGACGACGATCCCGGCGTGATCGTCAGCGCGTGCCTCTTCGGCGACGGCGCGGCCGCCACCATCTGGCGTTCGACACCGGGTGGCACCGGTTTGCGCTGCGCCGACTTCGACACGCACCACGATCCAACGTCCCGCGACCGCATCCGGTTCGAACAACGCGAAGGCAAATTGCGCAACCTTCTGCACCCCTCCGTGCCGGAACTCGCGGCCGGCGCGGTCTCGCTCCTGCACCGGCGCACCTGCGCCTCCGACCGACCCGGGCCCGCGCGTGTCCTCGCCCATGCCGGCGGCAAAGATGTGATCGCGACGCTCGAACGCGCACTACCCGGGCATGACCTCGAACCGACCCGCGCCGTGCTCCGCCGCCACGGCAACATGAGCAGTCCTTCCGTGCTGTTTGCCTTGCAGGAAGCGCTGCAAGACGGACGGCCGGCGCCCGGCCAAGATTGGTGGCTCGTCTCCTTCGGCGCGGGCTTCAGCGCGCACTCCTGCCGGATCGTGGCGGATTAAAAACGGATGGGCGGCGGGGGCGGCAGATTCATGACCGGACGGTCCTGCGCCACCGCGTCCCTCACCCCGGCCGGTTCGGCGCGTCGCACTTCGACCGGCACGGCCGCGCCGTCCGTCGTGACCACCGCCCCCGGCAAAGAGGCCACCTCGACCGCCACGGCCACCGGCACATCGGTGCCGAACATGTCGAAGTTGGCCGAGGACACAGCGTTGTAGGGATCCGCCGCACCGAGCACGGCGGCGGACGAGACATCGATCGGACGGATCTTGCTCAAATCGACAGCCGGAGCCGCCCGCGGCCATTCCTCCTCCTCGTATTGCTTCACGTAACTTTTAACCCCGCCAGCGTGCACGCTGCACGGCACCGAGGGTGCACGGCCGATGCGTGCGTATTCCGTGTAGACCGTCGACTCCACCGTCTCCGAACCGTCGGGCCTGCGGGTCCGCTCGAAGCATTTGTCGGTGGCCAACTCGCCCGACAAGCGGCAGACATCCACCTGCTCGACCGTGACCGGCGCCTTCAACGGCACACCGGGAAAATCATCCCGCGAGGCATTCATCACATCAACCCACACCGGCAAAGCCAAATCTTTGCCGAACGCCCCACGGAAAATCTGCCGCGGCCGGTCGAAACCCATCCAAACCCCGCAAGTCACCGCCTCGTTGTAGCCGAGGAACCACGCGTCGGTGAAGTTGTAGGCCGTGCCCGTTTTGCCGGCCGCCCCGACGGCCGCCAGGCCGAAGTCGGCCATGGCGCGGCTCCCCGTGCCACGGACCAGCGAATCGGTCAGCAAGCTGTGGACCTGCCAAGCCGTGCTGTCTTCGATCGTTTTCTTGCGCCCGGTCTCGCGCTGGTAAACCACCACGCCGTCCGCATCTTCCATGCGCTCGATGATATGCGTGCGGTCCGGACGCGTCCCACCCCCCGGAAACATCGTGTAGGCCAGGGTGGTTTCCTCGAGCGACATCTCGCTGGTGCCGAGATAGCTGTTGGCGTAGGGGCGCAGGTCGGACTTGACGCCGGCCGCCTTGGTCAACTGGCCGAGCGCGGGCAGGCCGGTGCGGAAACCGACGCGCACGGCCGCCCCGTTTTTCCCGTGCACGAGCGCCTCGCGCACGGTGATTTCGCCTGCATATTCGTTATCCGAACGCTCCACCCCCCACTCGCCGAGAATACCCGCGCCGCCGCCGATGCCGACGAGGCGGTTGTCCAAAGCCCAATCCTGCACCACGTCGCCGGGGAAGACGCCTTTTTCGAAAGCCGCGGCAAAGACGAGCGGCACGAAGGCCGTGCCGACCGGACGTTTGCCCTGCACGCTGCGGTTATATTCGCTGTGGCGGAAATCGCGTCCGCCCACCATGACGAGAATGCCGCCAGTCCGGTTGTCGAGTGCCAGCACTGCACCCTGCAGATAATCCGGCGGACGCGTGTTTGACTCGCCGGGGCGGGGCGGATTGGCTTCCAGTTTGGTCGAAAATTCCGCATACGTCTGATTTGAATAGCCGCGCCGATTTTCCACTTCGTCCAAACGGAGGCGCAAAGCTTCTTCGGCCGCTTTTTGCATCGGTGAATCGAGCGTGGTGTAGATGCGGAACCCGCCATTCATCGCTCGCTCGTAGCCGAGCGACGCGATGGCCTGCTGGCGGACGTGGTCAATCGCGTAGGATTGCTTGACCGGATCGGGGCGCCGACGCACCTCGAGCGGTTCGGCCAGCGACTTTTCGTATTCCTGGCCGCTGAGGAAGCCGAGATCGCGCATCTGCTTGAGCACGTAATCGCGGTTGGCCCGCGAGGCTTCGAGATTGGTCCAGGGCGAAAGACTGTTCGGGCTTTTCAAAAGCCCGGCCAGGACCGCAGCCTGCGCGGCACTCAACTCCGACGCCGGCACGCCGAAATACCCCCGTGCGGCCGCCTCCGCCCCGTAGAGCCCGCCGCCGAAGTAAACGCGATTGAGATACAGTTCCATGATCTTTTCCTTCGGAAATTTTTCCTCGATCCGGTGGGCCAGCGTGATCTCCAGCAGCTTTCGCCGGTAGGTGCGCTCTTTGAGATCGAAGGAGTTACGCGCCAATTGTTGCGTGACCGTGCTCGCCCCTTGACGGATCCGGCCGGCTGACCAGTTGGCCATGGCCGCACGCGCAATGCCAAAATAGTCGACGCCGTCGTGTTTCCAGAAACGTTGGTCCTCCGCCGCCACCACGGCTTCCGTCAGGACCTCGGGTAGTTTGTCATAAGGCACCGGATCGCGGTTCTGGATGAAAAATTTTCCCATCTGCTCGCCCTTGCGATCGTAAACAATCGAGGCCGATTCCATTCGCTCCAGACGCTCCAGATCGAACTGGCGAGCCATCTCGGTGAACTCCGCCCGCATCATCAGAAAGGCCGCCGCTCCGATGAGCACGGCCGCGAGCGCCAAAAGCAAAGGCAGCACCAGCAACCAGCGCCAGACCGACCGCGGGCGGCGGCGCGGACGGTCATTTTCCCAGGAATACTTTCGGCGCGGCATGAGGAAAAAGCAGTGTGTTCCACAGATTGTCCCGGCTGGCAACGCCAATGCCCGGAGGCCGGGTGCGGGACAACTCGACAGGAAGCCTACACCATTGCAGGCTTTCCGCCACCATGGAGGAGCGGAAAACCGGGGCCAAACCTGTTCTTTATTGGGACGTCGACTGCAGTTTTTGCCGCCGCTGGGTCGACCGCTGGAGCGCCACGACCGGTGAGGCCGTCGATTACCGCCCGCTGCAAACGGCTTCGGCGGACGTCGTGGCCGCCGCCGGCGACGGCCGATTCGAGCGTATCGTGCTGGCCTTGCCGGACGGAAAATTGCTGACCGGTGCCGCCGCCGCCCTGACCTCGCTGGCCCCGCACGACCCCGATGCGCGGGCCGCCCTCGCCATTTGCCGTCGCCTGCCGTTCCTCGGGCGGGCCGCCGAGCACGCCTACCGCTGGGTTGCCGAACACCGCGTGTTGTGCGGACGTCTGACGAATCTGCTCTGGGGCCGGACGACCCGCACACCTTGCTACGAAATCTCGGGTTGGCTTTTCCCGCGGCTGGCCGGGCTCATTTTTCTCTGCGCCTTCGTTTCCTTGTGGGTGCAGATCGACGGCTTGACCGGCTCCCGCGGTATTCTTCCCGTGGCGGAACATCTCGAGGCACTGCGCGCCCACTTCACCGCGCAGGGTTCCCCCATGACCGCCTGGTCGCAGGTGCCCTCGTTGCTCTGGTTGGGCGCGGACGACCGGATGCTCCACATCTGGTTGGCCGCCGGCGTGCTGGCCGCGCTGGTTCTGTTCCTCGGGTGGTGGCCTGCAGGGGCCGCCTTCGCCGCTTGGGCGCTTTACCTTTCCTTCGCCGCCGCCATTCCGGTCTTCCTCAACTTCCAATGGGATGCCTTGCTGCTCGAGACCGGCTTCCTCGTGATTTTTTACGCGGCTTGGCGACTCCGCTTGCGGCTCGGCGCATCCGCACCGACCCGCCTCGGACGTCTGCTCGTCTGGTGGTTGCTCTTCCGCCTCATGTTCGAGTCGGGTGTGGTCAAACTCTACGGCTTCGACGCCACTGGACAGAACACCTGGCTTGATGGCACGGCTTTGGATTTCCATTACTTCACCCAACCGATCCCCGTGTGGGTCAGCTGGTGGTTCGCCCAATTACCGTCGTGGTGCCAGAAGCTCTCGCTGCTCGCCGTCTTCTTCATCGAATTGGTCCTGCCGTTTTTTATTTTCGGCCCGCGCCGCCTGCGCCTGACAGCGTTCTGGGGTTTCACCCTGCTCATGGCGCTCATCATGGCCTCCGGCCACTACGGATTCTTCAACCTGCTCACCCTCGCCCTTTGCGTCACGCTGGTCGACGATGCCTCGTGGCCGGCCGCGGTGCGGCGTCTGATCGGGTCGCGCCCGGTGCAGCCACCCCTGCCGCGCCGCGCCGCAGAACGTCTCCAACATAAGATCCTCCCGTGGGTCGCCGCGGTATTGTTTGTCATAACCTTCGCGCAACTTCTCCTCGTTCTCCGCATCCTTCCCTTCAGCCGGGTTGCCCCGGTGCTCGGGCCGGTCGCGCCTTTCCGCAGCGCCAATTCCTACGGGCTGTTCAGCGTCATGACCACCGAGCGCCCGGAGATCACCATCGAAGCCAGCGCGGACGGCGTGGCTTGGCAACCTTACCGGTTCCGCTGGAAAATGGAGGCGGACGACACCTCGCTCCCTTTCGCCCTGCTGCACATGCCGCGCCTCGACTGGCAGATGTGGTTTGCCGCCTTGGAATACCGTTCGTCCGGCCAGCCACCCGGCTGGATCATGCCGCTTCTCGCCCGCTTGCAGGAACAATCGCCGCCCGTCCTCGAGTTGCTCGCCCCGGGTCCGGCCAACGACCTTGCCCCCGCATACTTCCGCCTTCGCCTCGAGAATTTTGCGTTCACCACTCCCGCCACGCGGCGCGAGACGGGACGTTACTGGGAAGCCGTGCCCCTGCCGCCCTACACCATTGAAGGACGTCTCCAACCGGGGCCCTGACCCCGCCTCACCGCGTCTCCGGCGCCTGCAAGCCGACCAGTCCACCCCCGTAGCCGGTCATTTCCAAGTAGCCTCGCGCCGAGACTTTGACGCCCTTGCGCGATCCCTCCGCCCGGATACTGCCCTCCCAGTAGGAAATCGGCTCGAGCACCAATTCCTGGTCGTCAAGCGCCGCGCCAAGACGAAGATCCAAATCCAGCTTCGGAATCCGCAGGGACCACTCGACAGGATATTCGCCCCGCGTCGCGTTGCTCCGCCATGTGCGTCCCGGCGACAACTCGAAGTCCGCCATCTCCACCGGCGTCGCCCGTCCATCCGCATCGATCCACGTTCCGTGGGAAAATGGATCGCGTCCCCCGTCCTTGAGCCGGATCTGGAAGAGCATCAGCTCCGTGTTGTCGTCGAACTGCAGACTGAACCAATCCCAGCCCGTCTGCTCCTCGGTGAGTTGGTTGGTCGCCCACTCCTGGTCGAACCATGACCACCCCCGCACCCCGATCCGGCGTCCGTCGAGCGTGAGATGACCGCGCGCCTCCAACCGGGTGAAAGAATAATAATGCGACGCGCGGCCGGCGCCCTCGGCTTTCTGACTGACCCCGTTCGCGCCATGGAACACCGGCGCCTTCCGCGGGATCAACTCCAACTCCAGCTCCACCCCGTCTTCCCGCGCCTGGACAAAAAACCCGCCGCCCTCGCCCAAGCGCAATTCCCAATCGTCGATCCACGCCACGCGGTCGCCCTCGGCAAACCCCGCCTCGCCGAACGACCCGCGTGAGACCCTCTGCGCGTAGCGGAAACGACCGCGCGATATCTCGCTGACCGCAAAATGCGCCAGCTTGATATCCTCCACCGCAAACCGCGTCTCCGCCCCCGCGCCGCGCTGCACACCCTGACGGAAAAATGTCAGCTGATACCCGTAATCGCGACCGTCATCACCCGTCAGGTTACCGGTGAAATACCACCACTCGGTTTTGAAATCCGGATGCGCGTGGTGATCCCGCGGGAATTCATACTTCCAGCCGGGCAAAGCCAAGGCCCACTCCGCGTCGTCGGCCACCGCCGCGGCGGCCAGCAGACACAGACTAATACAGAAACGTCTCACGGGGAGCCTCCACGTTTTCGATTTTTTCCAATTCCAGGCTCGGCTCGAACCTTCCGCCCTGCGTCTCGAAACGCGCCACCCCGGTGATCCGCACCCACCCCATCCGCGGGACTTCGATCTCCTCCGGCGCAATCACCTTGATCCCGAGCGGCCGCGCGTCCGCCGCGCAGCAGACTACAAACATGCGCACCAGATCGAAGCCGCCCCCGGTCCCGCCCCGCGGCGGCACATATTGGCCGATGATGGACACCCGCTCGTCGGCAAACTGCTCCCGCAAGGCCGGCTCGTCCGCGGCGAAGAGCAGGTCGATCGTCTCGAGTTCAATCGCTCCGTCCGGCCCGCGGGTGAAATATTCCACCCCCTCCTCGGCATCATCCGGCCAGTCGTGGATGTCCGGCAAATCCCCGTCACCCACCAGTGGCGCATCCTCCCAGGAACCGCCGAAGGACGGCGCCGCCGTCGGCAGTTGTCGGATGTCGGTGACAATCCCGCGGTTCATCACCGCCGCCTCGCCGAATTGACTGGGCGAAATGAAAGCCGCCGCCGAGACCGGCAGGAGGAGCACAGCGAAAGCAAAAGCCACCCCCGCGCTCAACGAACCGCGCGGGTCGTGGTCATGACCATGCTCGTCATGGCCCCCGCAATGATCGCACCCCGCCTCCGTGCGCCGCGTGGCCCACCACCACAGCGGGGTCAGAGCCAGCAAGAGGAATCCCGCCACCGCCACATAGATGTGGAACTGCGGGTGGAGATACGACGCCACCCGCCCGCTGCCCCAGAACCAGAGCAGGAGCGCGGCCCACACAGCCAAAGTCACCAGTGTCAGCACCCTTTTCATCGGTAGTCGGAAATCGGCAGGAACGTGCACGCCGTCCAGCACAAAGCGGCCAGCGTCAAGACGAGGAAAACAATGAAACGCTTCCGGAAGACCAGACCGTAAATGAAGATCAGCTTCAGATCCACCATCGGACCGAAGACGAGAAAGGCCTGCTTGGCCGCCGCCGGGAAAGCCACGAACGTCGCCGCCACAAAAGCATCCGAGGTGCTGCACAACGAGAGCAACGCCGCCAGCCCCATCATGCTGCCCACCGCCAACCCGCGATCCTCAGCCAACGGCATGATCAACTGCTGGTTCACGCTCGTGTTAAACATCGTCGCCACCGCCGCGCCGAGGATGAAATACACCGTCACATCAAGGAAGTCCCCGACCGACGCCCGCACCGCAGCCGCCGCTTTCTCGCCGCCGCTTCGCCTGTCGCCCGCCCCGTGATCAGGCACCGGCGCGGGTTGCAAATCCGCCCGCAACACGAACCCCCGCCGCATAAAGTGCACCACCGTCGCCACCGTCACAGCCAGACCGAAGGCCAATCCCATCCGCCAAAGCAGCATCTGCCACGGGTCCTGCCCGCGGAACGCCGCCCACGTGCTCAGCGCCACGATGGGATTCACCACCGGTGCGGCCAGCATGTAGGCCATGGCCGTCGAGAGCGGCAGGCCCTTTTGCAACAGCCGCCGGATGACCACGACAATCCCGCACTCGCACATCGGCAAGACCGCCCCGAGCAACCCGCCGAGCAAGATCCCCGCCCCCGCACTCCGCGGCAGCAACCGCGTCAATGTCCGCGGCGGCAGGAACGTATCGATCAACCCGCTCAAGATCACCCCGGCCAGAATGAACGGCACGCCCTCCAGCACCACGCTCAGGAAAGAGTAAGCGAAGTCGGGCAAACTGAACCAAAACCAGTGATCCATCTCCAAGCCGCAAGTTGAAATCAGATCGGCCAGAAAGGCAAACGGGCACTACCGACTGCCAGGCCCCCGCCTTGCACCCGAGCACCCCCGTCTCTCTCACCTTCATCGGTCTCGGCGGCGCCTGCGGCCTCCTCGCTTTCTTTTTCCTGCTTTCGTTTTTTCCGGCGCCACCATCCGCGAAACCAAGGTCGGCACGTTGGAGGAAATGTGACCACCGTGCTTGCGGGAAACGGCCCGCTGGCCTAACCTTTCTTTTGAGTCCGGCACCAGCCGGCCATCCGTTACACCATTATGCAGATCCCACTCCTCTCGCGCATCCCTTGGACTCGCGTCAATTGGACGACCAGTGTCTTCCTCGCCGTCATTAACACCTTGGCCCTCACCGCCGTGCCCCTCTACCTCTGGCACTACGGATTGGACTGGTTCCAGTTCGGCCTATTCATGTTTTTCTACATCGGCACCGGTCTGAGCATCACCCTCGGCTACCACCGCCTCTTCTCGCACCTTTCGTTCAAGGCCAAAAAGCCGGTCAAGCTGGCCACCCTGGTCTTGGGCTCCTGCGCTTTCGAAAACTCCGCTCTCGACTGGTGCTCCGACCACCGCAAGCACCACAAACACGTCGATCACGAAGACGATCCCTACGACATCTCGAAAGGCTTCATGTGGGCCCACATCGGATGGTTGCTTTTCAAACTCGCCCCCGAGCAACCGATGGACAATGTCAACGACCTCAAACGCGACCGCCTCGTCATGTGGCAGCACCGTTGGTGTATCCCCATGGCCTTCATCGTCGGCTTCGGTGTGCCGGCCCTGCTCGGATTCCTCTGGAATGGTCCCGCCGGCGCCCTCGGCGGCTTCCTTCTTGCCGGCGTCTTCCGCGTCTTCGCCGTGCAGCACAGCACCTTCTTCATCAACTCGCTCTGCCACACGGTTGGCAACCGGCCTTACTCCACCCGCTGCAGCGCGCGAGACAGCGGCCTGTTGGCCCTCTTCACCTTCGGTGAGGGCTACCACAACTACCACCACGAGTTCCAACACGACTACCGCAACGGCGTCAAACGCTCCAATTTCGATCCGACCAAATGGACCATTTGGACCCTCGAAAAACTCGGCCTTGTCAGCGACCTGCGCCGCGTGCCGGATGGGAAAATCCTCCTCGCCGAAATGCAGGAGGCCCGCCGCCGCGCCGCGCACAAATTGCAGGAACCCGAGACCATTGCGTCAGTTTTCGGACACCAGATGCACGACATGCTCACCCATCTGAGCGAGCGTCTGGCCGCCAACTACGAGACGCTGGAAAAGGCCATGACCGAAAAAGTCGCCGTCTCCCGCCAAGCTATCGACAACTGGCGCAAGGAGACCCGCGAATTCGCCGCCCTTCTCGCCGATCTCGAACGCCGCCTCCCCGTCTCGGCCTGACCTGACCTGTAGCGTCGCCATCCCCGGCGACGACCAATCCTCGATAAAACAACCGGCGGCAGAGACGCCGGCGCTAGATTTCCACCGGCACCCCTGGCACCGGAATGACCACCTCCGTCTCCGGGCAAACCTTCGGCACCTCCCGCGCGAACCAGGCCACCGCCGGAGGATCTCCGTGCACCAGCAGCAGTTTCTTCGGCCGTACCCGCTGCACATAGTCGAGCAACCCCTCGCGCGTGCTGTGCGCGCTCAGCGTGAATTCATCCAGCTTGCACCGCCGCCGCACCGGACGCCGCCGCGGATCGAGTGACACTTCATCACCCTCCTTGGCCGCCCGCAAGCGGCCCGCCGGTGAGCGCGGATCGGAGTAGCCAACAAACATGCAATGTGCCGCGGGGTCCTCGAGAATTTTCGGCGCCAGAATGTTGGACAGCGTGTTTTCCGTCATCATCCCGCTCGAGATGGCGTAGACCGTCCGCGGTTTCACCGCGACCTGCGCGATGTCGCGGCCGCCCACCACCTCCATGGGCAAACATTCGGCCAACCGCAGATCCCCATGCCGCCGCGGCGCGCGTCCGCGCAATCGGTCGGTCGCCGCCGTGATCTTCGCGCTCAGACCGCCGACAAACAGGCCGAACCCGCCCCGCAACGCCCCCCTCTTCTTCGCCTCGTAAAGCAAAGCCAGCAGTTCCTGCGTCTTGCCCAGCGCGAAAACCGGAATCAACACCGGCGCGCCCGCATCCAACGCCGCCTGCAGCGTTTCGAGAAACCTTTGCTCCTCGGTCTTGCGCGTCATCCCTGCCGGCACCGGGCTATCCCCGCGCGTCGTCTCCAGAATCAGCACGTCGATATCCTGCTCGGGAAATTTGGCCCCGCGCATCAGCGTCTGGTCCTCGAAATTCACATCGCCCGTGTAAAAGAAGCGCCGGCCCTCCGCGCGGATGAGCACACCGGTGGAACCGAGGATGTGCCCGGCGTCGAATAACTCCAAGCTGACCCTGTCCCCGCCCACATCGAGGCGTTCCCCGAGTCCGACAATTTCCCAATCGTTCGTCAGCTTCTCCACCTCCCGGTGGGAGAACAGTGGCAACTCCGGCGCCCCCGCCTCCTCGCGCTGCCGCATCATCACGTTCACCGAATTGTGCAGCATCACATCGGATAACGCCGCCGTCGCCTCGGTCATGAACACCGGTGCGCCCGGCGACTCGCGCATGGCCAGCGGCAGGCAACCGACATGGTCCTGGTGCGCATGCGTCAGCACCATCGCGTCGAAACCCCGCCCGCCCAGCAGCGAAAAGTCCGGCGTGGCCAGCAGCCCGGTCTCCCGCGGGTGCATCCCCGCGTCGAGCAACACACGCGTGCCGCCGGATTCGAGCAGATAGCAATTGGCCCCGATCTCCTCGGCGCGCGTCAAATTGGTGAACTTCATGCGAATTTATTTCCCGAACCAGCCGGCCCGGTGTGCGGTCCGCCCGAGCACCAAGGCCGCTCCAATTGTCAACAAAGTCGGCGCCGCCGGCAAGAGCACACGCGAGGAGCCGAAAACCCCGAGGGCCACCAGCGCGAAAACCAGCAAAGCCAACATCCCCGCGACCAACGCCGCGCGGTTCGAGCGCCGCGCCGGACCCAGCGCCAGGACCAGCCCCGCGGCCACCAACAGGCCCGCATACCACCATCCCGGCAGCAGAAACAGCCGGTTCGTACGCATCGCCTCCCACGCCGCCGCCCATCGCTCCGCCGGGGTCACCTCGCCTGCGCCCTCCACCGCCACGCGCGCCACGTCCGCCGTGGCCGGCGCCAAAACCATGACATGACCGCGGAAGGGCGAGTCGCCGCCCTCGCGCTCGAATTTTTCCGACGCCACCAGCACCTCGTTCATACTCAGCACCGCGGGCACTCCGTCCGGCAAAAACCGCACAGCGCCGCCCGCATCGAGCATGATCCGTGCCCCGCCTGCCGTCAGCGCGTCATTCTTGACTTCCAACTCGGACCACCGGGCACCGTGCGCCACCGCCCAGGCCAGCGCGAGGAACGACGGCACCGCCCGGTCCCCGTTGCGGGCCGCCAGTAAAATTTGCCGCGCCCCGCTGGCACCCGTCGGCGGTGCGACAAAACCCCGTGCAAAACGCCCCCGCCGCCCGGCCAAACCCGGAGCCTCCTCCCACGTCGCCCCCGGCTCCCCGGCCAGCGGTGTCCACCCCTGCCCCGGCGGGTTGCGCCAGTCATAGCCTCCGAACACCGGCAGCCCGCCCGCCGCCTCGATCATGCGCGACGGATCTTCGCGCACATCCTCGATCCCGGCCGCCGCCGCCCCCAGCCGCGACGCCGCCCGCGCGAAGAGCGCCGCGTCGAGCAACCCGAGCCGCTTCGTGCCCGCCAGTTCCGACGCCTCATCGTCATAAAGCACCAGGGTCAGCGGGGGCAGCGGCTTTGCCCCGCCCGTGTTGGCCACCAGCCATGAGACAAAAGCACGCTCGATGCCATCAAAGGTCCCCCGCCCCTGCTCGCGGTGCAACCACAGCACCAGCACGCCCAGAACGGCAATCACGGCGGCAACAGCGGTGCGGTTCATGGTCGAGCCTGCTTTTGCAGCTTTTCGTAGTGCGCGACCAGCGCCGAAAGATGGTGCTCGGGCCGGAACTTCTCCTCCCACACCTCGCGCGCCCGCCGCCCCATGGCCTGCAACCGATCGCGGTCGCCGAGCAACGAGTTGACCGCATCGCGGAATGCCGCCCGCCGACCGAAAGGCACCCGCAGTCCGGTCTCGCCATCAGCCAACCATTCCCGGATACCGCCCGTGTCGAAGGCGACCACCGGCCGGCCGTAAGCCATCGCCCCGAGACCCTCGAGACCGAGCGGCTCGTTCCACAACACCGGCAAGACCACGAGCGTCGCTTCCCGATAAAGCAGCGACCACTGCTCCGGCGTCGGCTCGCCGACAATCCGCACGCGGCTGCCCAACCCGTGCCGCCGCACATGTGCCTCGAGCATCTCACGCTCGGCTCCACCGCCGGCCAAAACCAACTGCACGTCCTTCGGCATTTCCCGCACCATCCGCACCACCATCCAGACACCTTTCTGACCGAGTAAACCCCCCACGTGCAAAATCGTCCGCACCCCGGCGAAAGGTTCCTGCCGCCCACCCTGCGGCGGCGGCGCGTAGGGCGGCAGACTCACGATTTTCTCCGCCGCGATTCCGTTGGCCAGCAACTGATCCCGCACCGTCCCGCTCATGACCTGCAACCCCTGGACCGCGTGCAACGCCACCAAACTCCGCCCCACCCCGCGGTAGCGTACGAAATTTCGCACCGGATTCCATGACCCGCAACCGCGCAACACATGCGCCACACTGCACCCGCGCCCGTGCGTGCGGGCGCACGGCTCGGAGGGACGCGACAAGGTCAGCCGCCGGCCCGAGCAGTAAAAATCATGGTTGTGCACGAACCGCGCCGTCGGCCTCCGCGCCGCCAGCCAGCCGTCGAGCAGCGTGTTGCCCACCCCGTGCAACTGGATCACGTCCGGCGCGAAATCCTCGAGGATCGCCTCCAACCGCAACGCATTCCGGTCCCGCGGCAGCAACCGCTCGTCCAGATCCTCGTAAATGTAGCCCGTCCCCTCGATCTGCCCGCCCTCACGCGCATGGACCAGCGCCACGTCGTGGCCGGACCCCCGCAGGCGACGCACCGTGTCGACCACCAGGCGGTTCATCCCGCCGCCGGAAGCACGGGCCGAGCGATTGAAAAAAAGAACCCGCATGATCAGCCGCCCGCCGCCAGCAGCGAGCGCGCGTGCGCCAGCGCCGATTTGCTGTCCTGTCCACCGAGCATGCGGGCCAACTCGGCCACGCGTTCACCGTCGCCCAACTCACCCACCGCTGTAACCGTCCGCTGACCGTCGAATTCCTTCGTCACGGCAAACTGACGGTGCGCCGCCGCCGCCACCTGTGGCAGATGCGTGATGCACAGCACCTGGTGCGACTTGGCCAAGCCCCGCATCTTCTGACCGACTTTCACCGCCACCTCGCCGCCCACGTTCGCATCGATCTCGTCGAAGACCAGCAACGGCACCCCATCCTGTCCGGCCAGCACGGCTTTGAGCGCCAGCATCACGCGCGAGATCTCCCCGCTCGACGCGATGGCCCGCAACGCCTTGGCCGGCTCGCCCGGATTCGGCGCGAATTCGAATTCCGCCAACTCCGCCCCGAACGCCCGCGCCCCGTCCAAAGTCTCCAAGCGCACCCCGAACTCCGCGCGCAAAAACCCCAGCTCGCGCAAATCCTTCGTCACCGCCTTGGCCAAAGCCGGCGCCGCCTTGGCCCGCGCAGCCGAGAGCGATTTCGCCAACTTCACCGCTCGGGCCGCCGCCGCTGACTGATCTTTGGCCAGCGCCGCGATTTTCTCTCCCCGCGTTTCGATTTCCTCGAGATCCTTCGCCGCCTGCTCACCCCGCGCCATCACATCTTCCAGCGTGCCGCCGTATTTGCGCTTCAGCGATTGCAGCAGATCAGCCCGCTCCTCCAACTCACGCAGCGTCGCCGGATCCGCGTCGATCCGCTCCGCGTAGCGACGCACGTCGCTTTCCACGTCGCCCAAACGTCCCGCCACCTCCTCCAGCGACTCGAGCAAAGCCAACGCCGATTCATCCAACCGCGCCAATTCCCGCGCTGCCCGCACCACCTCCGCCAATGCCGCCCGCGCCCCGCCTTCACCATCGGACCCCAGCCCGGACTCCAGTTGACCGCTCAACTCGAGCAAGCGCTGACTGTTCCCCGCCGCCCGCAAGCGCGTCATCACCTCGTCTTCCTCGCCCGCGCGCAGCTTGGCCTCGCTGATTTCCTTGGCCGCATGCGCCAGCATCTCGCGCCGCATCGCCGCGTCTTGCTCGAGGGCGCGCAACCGCTCCACCTCACCGGCCAACCGCCCTTGCTCGCGGTGCGCCGCCGCAAAATCCGCCGCGCTCCCCGCCGCCCCCGCATAAGCATCCAGCACCCGCGTCTGCGCCTCGCGCGAGAAAAGCGATTGATGGTCGTGCGGCCCGTGCAAATCCACCAGCCGGTCGCCCAGCTCTTTCAAGACCGCCAGCGTGCACGCCGAGCCGTTGACAAATTGCCTCCCCGCCCCCGTCGCGGACAGCGTGCGCTTCAGCAACAACTGACCGTCCGCGCACGGCTCCGCTCCGCAATCCTCGAGCCACGCGTCCAAATCGCGCGTTTCGCCGCAATCGAACACCGCCTCGACCGTGCAAGACTCCGCCCCGGAGCGGATCAGCGATTTGTCGGCCCGCTCGCCGAGCAACAACTGCAGCGCCCCGATCAACAGCGACTTACCCGCTCCCGTCTCGCCCGTGATAGCGACCAACCCCGCCCCGGGCTGCCAAGTCAGGTCCTCGACCAAAGCAAGGTTTCTGATTCTTAGGGATGCCAGCGTTGCGAGCACAGGCCAGATCATGCCAATGTGGTGCATTCAAGTCATGGCCGAACTTGCCATCACCTTTCTCGGCACCGGAACGTCTCAAGGGGTCCCCTTCGTGGCTTGCGATTGTTCCGTCTGCCGGTCGGACGACCCCCGCGACAAACGCCTCCGGTCCTCCATCCTCGTCGAGGCCGCCGACGTCACTTTTCTCGTCGACACCACCCCCGACCTCCGCGCCCAGGCCCTGCGCCACGACCTGCGACGCATCGACGCCGCCATCTTCACCCACTCGCACACCGACCATGTGGCCGGCTTCGACGACCTTCGCCGCTTCTGCGAATTGGCCGACCGCCCCATGCCGATCTACGCCTCGCCCCACACCATGGCCGACCTGCGGCGCTCGTTTTACTACGCCTTCGACGGACAGCACGCCTTCCGCAACTACGTCCGACCCGAACCCCACGAAGTCACCGCCCCCTTCGAACTGGGCAGCGTGGAAATCATCCCCGCCGAAGTCCCGCACGGCAAAATGCTCGTCTACGGCTACATCTTCGCCCGCGGCGGACGCAAACTTGCCGCCTATTTCAGCGACTGCCACCACGTCCCACCCGCCATCATCGAACAAATCCTCGGCATCCCCGTCCTCATCATCGACGCCCTGCGACACGAACCGCACCCCAGCCACCTCTCGCTCAACGAAGCCCTCGGCGTCGCCGCCGCCACTTCCGCGCAGCGCGCCTACCTCACCCACATCGGACACGATCTCGGCCACGAAGCCACGGAAAAACTCCTCCCGCCCCACGTCCGCCTCGCCCATGACGGCCTGCGTATCGAAATTTAGCCTCGCCCTGCTTGTCCTCGCACTCGCCGCCTCCGCGGCACGCAGCGAGGACACCGTCCGCTCATCCCGCGAAGCCGACGCCACCCTCGTCCTCTTCAACTCCCGCGATCCCGAATCCCGCGCCCTCGCCGAATACTACGCCGAGCGCCGCCGCGTCCCCGCCGACCAAGTCGTCGGCCTCGACTGCCCGCTCGACGAAGAAATCACCCGCCAGCAATACATCGACACCATCGAGCAACCGCTGCGCAACCTCTTCGACCGCAAAAAATGGTGGTCCCTCCGCACCGGCTTCGAAGACCAACGCGAAGTCTCCGACAACCGCATCCGCTTCGTCGCCCTCATGCGCGGCATCCCGCTGAAAATCAAAACCACCATCCAGCCTCCGGCCCCCGACGCCACCCCGCCGCCCCGCCCGCACGCCAACGACCCCATCCGCCGCCACGACGAGGCCGCCGTCGACTCCGAACTCTCCATTCTCGGCGCCTTCCGCGACGACCCCTTCGGTATCATCAACAACCCCTACTACCGCCGCTTCTCCCCCATCCTCGATTCCTCCGTCAGCGTCGGACTCCTCCTTGTTGCCCGTCTCGACGCGCCGACCGCCGAGACCGTCCGCCGCATGATCGATGACACCCTCCTCGCCGAACGCACCGGCCTCTACGGCTGGGCCTACATCGACCGCCGCAGCATCCCCGAAAGCGGCTACCGCGAAGGGGACGACTGGTTGCAAAACGCCGCCGCCGAATGCTGGAACCACGGCATCCCCGTTGTCCTCGACAACAGCCCCGCCATCTTCCCGGCCGGCTTCGCTGTCACCGACGCCGCGCTCTACTACGGGTGGTATGACTGGAACGCCAGCGGCGCCATGAGCGCTCCGCAATTCACCCCCGGCGCTATCGCCGTCCACATCCACTCCTTCAGCGCGCGCAGCCTGCGCGATCCCAACGCCCACTGGGCCGCCCCGCTCATCACCCGTGGCGCCGCGGCCACCCTCGGCAACGTTTACGAACCCTACCTCGACCTCACCCCGCACCTCGACGTCTTCAACGAACGCCTCCTCCAAGGATTCACCTTTGCCGAGAGCGCCTACATGTCGCTCAAAGTCCTCTCATGGATGACCACCATCATCGGCGACCCCCTCTACCGCCCGTTCGCCGGCGGACCATCCGGCGACTGGCGCCGCCAACCCGACCCCGCCGCCGCACCGTGGACCGCCCTGCAAAAACAACTCCGCCAAGGCTCCCGCGCCGGACTCACCCAGACGCTCTACCTGGCCCGCCTCGCCCGCGAAACCCCCACCGGCCTCAACTACGAAGCCCTCGGGATGCTGCAAAGTTTTTACGGCGAACCGCGCGAAGCTCTCCAATCCCTCGAATCCGCCGGCCCGCTCTACAAAAACCCTGCCGAAACCTTCCGCACCGTCGTCGAGCGCCTCCGCATCTATCAATCCCTCAGCGACAAACCCGCCGCCCTCAAACTCATCGACCGCACCCTCCAACGTGCCCAACCGCCCGACCGCGCCAAACTCCTCAACGACCTCCGCAACGAAATCGCCCCCCCGCCCCCATCACCTTCCGCCACGCCGAAAAAACCATGACCGCTTGAAGTCCTTTTCAACCCCAGGGGGCACGGGCGTCCCGCCCTTCACGAACCGATGACCAAACTTCCCACCAATGCCATGACTCCTCTCTGCCGCGTCTATGACAAAGCCCTGCGCAGCACCACCGCCCGCGTCGCCGAGCCGCCCGCCGAACCCGAAAATGAACTCGCCTGGCAGGCCCGCTGGTTCTCCGGCGCCTGCGGACGCGAATTCACCACCGCCTCCGGCGCCAAAGTCCTCGTCACCGATTTCGGCGAGTGGAACCGCGAGGCCGGCCCCGACTTCCTCCGCGCCACGGTGTGTCTCGACGGACGTGAACACCACGGCGCCATTGAAGTCGATCTCGACGCCGCCGGATGGGAGCAACACCGCCACGCAACCAACCCCGATTACGAAAACGTGGTTCTCCACGTCATCGTGGGCCGCCCCACCCGCCGTCACTTCACCCGCACCGCCGAGCACCGCGAAGTCCCGCAAATCTGCCTCGCCGACCACGCCGGCACCGAGGCCGAATGGACCGGTTTCGCCGCCGCGCGCCCCGGACGCTGCGCTGCCCCGCTCCGCGCCCTGCCGCCGGGAAAAATCACCGACCTCCTCGCCGTCGCCGCCCGCCGCCGCCTCGAAGGCAAAGGCGCCGTGCTCGACTCCATGATCCGCGCCCGCGGCGCCGATGCCGCGCTCTACGAAGCGCTGGCCGTCACTCTCGGCTACAAAAACAACAAACTCCCCTTCCAACTCCTCGCCCAGCGCGTCCCGCAAAAATCCGCCGCGGCCGCCCGAGGCGAAGCCCTTCTCTTCGGCCTCGCCGGCTTTCTCGAAAAACCCGCCCCGCCCGCCGGGGCCGCCCGCGCCGAAGTCGCCGCGCTCTGGGCGACCTGGTGGAAACTCCGGGCCGCCCACCCCCACGCCATCCTCCCGCGCTCCGCGTGGAAACTGGCCGGACTCCGCCCGGCCAACCACCCGCTCCGCCGCCTCGGTGCCCTCGCCGCCCTGGCCGGCCGCTGGAAATCCATCCGCACCGCCCTCGAATCCGCCGACCTGACCCACTTGCAAAACGTCCTCGGCACCCTCGAACACCCCTTCTGGTCGTTCCACACCACGTGGAATAGCCCGCGCCGCAAAACCCCGCTCGCCCTCCTCGGCCCCGACCGCATCCGCGAAATCCACGCCAACGTCGCCCTGCCCCTCGCCCTCGTACGCGGACACGAACCCGCTTGGCTCGATCTGCCCGCCGGACCAACCAACACTTCGCTCCGCGTCGTTTCCGCACGCCTCTTCGGCGGACCCCTCCCTCGCACCCTCCCCAAACGCCTCTTTGTCCACCAAGGACTCCTGCAAATCTACGCTGACTTCTGTCTGCGCGATCACGGCCAGTGCGCGCAGTGCCGTTTCCCCGCGCTGGTGGAAAACCTGCCCGCTTGACCCCCGCCCGCCGCAAAATATCCTCAACCCATATGAACCAAGTCACCCCGCCCGCCGACCTCACCAAACGCCCGCCCCGCAGCACCCGCGCCCGCCTCGGCGGCTACGTCCTCCTCCCGCGCATCATCGACAAAGCCCGCGCCGTCGCCGCCGGCACCAATGGCGAATACAACTACGCCTGCCCGCTCGACATGCAATTTTTCGAGTTCACCGCGGTCGATCCCGACGCTTTCAAAAAACAAATCGACGCCGGCCTCGGTGACGGCGACCTCCTCGCCTGGGTGCAAAACAACGCCGGCACCAAACGCCACCCACACGAAATTGATCTTTGGTCGCGCTTCCAGGAAGGCCGCACGCCCTCCGGCGTGGAAATGCGCGAATACTTCAACCAGTCGCACAAGGACCTCGCCCCCGGCCGCGAGGATATCGCCACGTGGTTCGACTGGCTCGACCTCGACGACTACGCGTCCTACGGCGGCAAAGTCTGACCATGCCCCTCCGCCTCGGCGTCAATATCGACCACGCCGCCACCCTCCGGCAGGCGCGCTACGCCCGCGACCCGGAGAGCCTTCTCGCCGAACCCGATCCGGTCGAAGCCGCCCTCATTGCCGAAAAATCCGGCGCCGACAGCATCACCGCCCACCTCCGCGAAGACCGTCGCCACATCCAAGACCGCGACATCTTCCAACTCAAAGAGCGCCTCACCACCAAGCTGAATCTCGAGATGGGCAACACGCCCGAAATCCTCCGCATCGCCCTCCAGGTCAAACCCCACGACGCCTGCCTCGTCCCCGAAAACCGGAGCGAAGTTACCACCGAAGGCGGACTCGATTGCCTCACCCACCGCGCCGCCCTCGCCTCCACCATCCACCAACTCCAAGCCAACGGCACGATCGTCAGCCTCTTCATCGATCCCGATCCGGACCAAATCCGCGCCGCCGCCGACCTCAAAGCCGAATACATCGAACTCCACACCGGCGCCTTCGCCAACGCCACCGGCCAAGCCCGCGCCCATGAACTCCACCGCCTGATCGAAGGCTCCCACCTCGCCGACCAACTCGGTCTCCGCATCAACGCCGGCCACGGCCTCAACTACCACAACGTGCGCGAAATCTTCGCCGTCCCTCACCTCGAAGAACTCAACATCGGCCACGCCATCATCTCCCGCGCCCTCCTCACCG
>JBBECM010000031.1:0-1112 GCA_040881855.1 Chthoniobacterales bacterium
ATGAGCCTTATTGCAGCATGGACGACCTCGCCGGAGCGCATTTTTGTCATGATGGGATCCAAGTCAGCAAGCTGGCCGCGGTGCGAAATAAAGCCGGAGCAGTCGATGCAGGCCAAGGCCAGTTGAGCGAGGATGCGCGGGATATCTTCTGCCGGACGGCTTTGGCCGCCTTCGGAACCGGTGAGGATGCGGCCGAAATGAAGCGGGAGGGTGTGGATGCTAACGCGCTGGTCGTGGGGCATGACGCCGAAAAGCACACAACGTCCGCCGCGCAACTTGGCCAAGTCGTAGGCCGTCTCGATGACTTTCGGGTTTCCCGTGCCGTCGATAGTCACATCGGCCAAGCCGCCGAGAATTTCTCTCACGCGCTCCGCCGCGTCTTCGCGCGATGCGTTGATCTGATGCGTGAGGCCGTATTCGGCGGCTTTGGTCAGTTTGTGATCGTGAAGATCGACACCGATAATGGGATTTGCGCCGGCGAGCTTTGCACCCAAGACGGCTCCGAGCCCGATGCCCCCTACCCCGAAAATAACCACAGATTCGCCCGTCTGGACCTTTGCGTCGTTGTTGATGATGCCGAATCCCGTCGTGAGCGTGTCGGCGAGGAGGCAGCACAACTCGAAATTGGTGTCGGGTGGGGCTTTGGTCAGACGGTTCTCCGAGATGACGGAATACTTCTGAAACGTGGTAATCGGACCGGAGTTCACTTTGGTCCCGTTCCAATCGTAGACCGAACCACCGGCATCGATCCCCGCCCCCGGCCGCCAATGACAAACGACACGATCTCCTGATACGACGTGCGTAACGTCCAATCCGACTTCGAGGACAATGCCCCCCGCTTCGTGACCGAGCAGATGCGGGAGAAATTTGTCGGGTCCCTTGACCCCATTGATCTCCCCAATCTGCGAACCGCAAACCCGCGTGGCATGGATCTCGACGAGCACCTGCCCGCGCTTGAGCGCCGGAAGCTCGATTTCGTCGATGACCAGCGGCTTGCGCTGCTCGATCAAAATGGCGGCTAATGTTTTCACAGTCTCAACCCCTTCGTGCCTTTGTGTCTCTGTGAGAGCCCCTCTTCCAAACTGTTTTGTCTCACGGAGGCACGGAGGCGC
>JBBECM010000032.1:0-1098 GCA_040881855.1 Chthoniobacterales bacterium
TTGAGCATAAGGGCGGGAGGCTATCGGTGGTGAGCCACGGATGAAAGAAGATTGAAGAAGATGAGGAAGGGGCCGAAAAATGCAGGTATGGCCAAGCTTGATGCGATGATTGCTTATGCGAACCGCTATCTGCGGGTGGCGGAGGTGGAGGATTATCCGGGGGCGCACAATGGATTGCAGGTGGAGAATGGCGCCTCAGTGAAGCGTGTCTTGGCGTCGGTGGATGCGGGGTTGCCGGTGATCAGAAAGGCGGCAGCGCATGGGGTGGGATCGCTGCTCGTGGTGCATCACGGATTGTTTTGGTCGGGCGTGCAGCCGGTGACGGGGATTTTTCGCGAGAAGCTCGAGGTGATGAGGGAAGCGGACATGGCGCTTTATGCGATGCACCTGCCTTTGGATGTGCATGACGTTGTCGGGAACAACGTGCTGCTGGCCAAGGCGCTCGGTTTGCGCGGGCTGAAACCTTTTCTCGGCTTGGGGCGCGCGGGAACTTTCGGCGGAACGCGTGCGGAATTGGTGCGGCGGCTGATGAAGACCACGGGCCGTGCTCCTCAGGTTTGCGCGGCGGGTCCGGCGCGTCCGCGGCGCGTCGGGGTGATCACGGGTGGGGCGGGGGACATGGTGGAGAAGGCTGCGGCGGCGGGGGTGGATACTTTTATCACGGGCGAGGGGCCGCAGTGGAGTTGGGTGCGGGCGGAGGAACTCGGGATCAATGTGATCTACGGCGGGCATTACGCGACGGAGACCCTCGGGGTGCAGGCACTGGCGGCGCATCTGGCGAAGAAGTTCCGCGTGCCGTGGAAGTTCATCGACCATCCGGTGCCGCTGTGATTGCGCGGGAATTTTTCACGCAGTCTCCGGTCGAGTGCGCGCGGGCGCTGGTGGGGTGCGAGCTGGTGTGGGGTGCGTGTAGCGGGATGGTGGTGGAGTGCGAGGCGTATGCGGCGGAGGGGGATCCGGCGTGTCATACTTTCACGCGTCCGTCGGCGCGCGAGTTTGTGGCGCGGCATCGGGCGGGGACGGCTTACGTCTATTTGAACTACGGCATGCATTGGATGCTCAATGTGCTGACCAAGGGCGAAGAGGAGGGTTTCGTGC
>JBBECM010000033.1:0-5937 GCA_040881855.1 Chthoniobacterales bacterium
AGCAGATGCGCGAGTTCTGCCAGATCTCGGCCGCCTGCCATGCCTTGCTCAAACATGCCATGGAGGACTTGCATCTGAGCGCCCGGGCCCACGACCGCATCCTCAAGGTGGCGCGAACCATCGCCGACCTGGCGGAATCAGAGGATATCGGAGAGGACCACCTGCTCGAGGCCCTCCAATACCGCAGCCTGGACCGGTCCGTTTGGATGTAGCCCCGCTGTAGGCCGCTCTGGACGTCGGCCCTTTGGCGCGTTGCTCCGGCCCCTCGGCCGCCCGGGGGACTTGGAACGATTTTCGCCCCTCAGGAAATTCAATTGAACGATCGTTTGGAATGGCTGTCAGAATCAAGGTCGAACAACCGCACCCAACCAACACCACACCATCATGGATTCCCCTGACAGCAACATCGGTCTCTACCTCCGCGAGATCAGCCAAGTCCCGCTCCTGACCCCCCAAGAGGAGGTCAAGCTGGCGGCCCAGATCAAGCGCGGCAACCGGAAGGCCCGGGAGAAGATGATCAAGGCCAACCTTCGCCTTGTCGTGAAGATTGCCCATGACTTCGGGAACTACGGCCTCCCCCTGCTGGACCTCGTTTCCGAGGGCAACATCGGATTGATGAAAGCGGTCGAGCGCTTCGATCCCAAGAAGGGCGGCAAGCTCAGCACTTACGCCTCGTGGTGGATCAAGCAGTCGATCAAACGAGCTTTGGCCAACCAGAGCAAAACCATCCGCCTGCCCGTCCATCTCGTCGACAAAATCGGCAAGATCCGCCGCGTCGCGGCGCAAATGACCGAGGAACTCGGACGCGAGCCGACCAATGAGGAGTTGGCCGAAGAGCTGGGTCTGCCGTTGGCCAAGGTGGCTCATCTCAAGACGGTGGCGGTTCGCCCGGCTTCGCTCGACGCCAAAATCAGCGCCGATGACGACACGGCTTTCGGGGACTTGGTCAGCGACGAGCGTGCCGAAGATCCTTTCGAGGCCCTGCGGGACAAGGATCTGAGGGAGGAAGTCGGTGATTTGCTTGGTGTTCTCGACCCGCGAGAGCGCCGGATCATCGCCTACCGCTTCGGACTGGCCGGCGCCCGCGAGCGGACGCTCGAGGAAGTCGGCCGCAAGTTCGGCGTGACCCGCGAGCGGATCCGCCAACTGCAGAACATCGCCCTGCTCAAGATGCGCAAGGCGCTGAACAAGCGGGAGGAACTGAAATTTCCCGAGCCCCAGCAGGCCTGACCGGCGGGGCGAGGAGCAGGTTTGGTGGGGAACGGGCCCGGCCGTCCGCATGGACGTCGGGCCCGTTTAATTGAAGCTGGAGCGGCGGGAACGCCGCTTGTCTCACGGCACGATGCGGAGCTGCACCGATTCGTGCCGGCGGTCGCCTTCCAGGATGTCAGTCACGACGACGAGATGATCGCCGGATTCGACCAAGCCCTTGAGTAACATCGCCGCCTCGGCCGCGAAAACATTTTGGTCCGGTTGCGCGACGAAGCCCATGCGCTGGGCCTGCACGCCGTAGAGCAGGGCCAGCCGGCGGCAGACGCGCTCGTCCGGCGTGAACGCGAAAATGGGCGCGTGCTGCGGACGCAGGTGAGAGACGTAAAGCGCCATGTTGCCGTGAAAGGTGAATACGACCATTTTCGCCTGCGGGAAATTGTTGGCCAGCGAGACGGCGGCGGCCACGGTTTTTTGCCGCGGCCCTTCGACGATGGCCTCGCGGGCGAACCCCGCGCCCCCGCTGCGTTCGATGCGGCGGGCCACCCGGTCGAAAATTTCCACGCACTGCACCGGGTATTTTCCCACGCTGGTTTCGCCGCTGAGCATGATCGCATCCGCCTGCTCGTAGACCGCGTTGGCCACATCGGTGATTTCGGCGCGAGTGGGCAGGGGATTGATGATCATGGACTCGAGCATGTGGGTGGCCACGATGACCGGTTTGCCGACCTGCAGGCAGGTTTTGACGATGCGGCGCTGGATGATGGGCAGTTCCTCCATGGGGCACTCGACGCCGAGGTCGCCGCGGGCCACCATCACCGCGTCGGCCGCGGCGACGATTTCCTTGGCGAATTTGACGGCGTGCTGGTCCTCGATTTTCGCGATGATGTGCGCGTCGCTGCCCAGGCGCCGCAATTCGGCGCGCATCGCGTCCACGTCGGATTTCTCGCGGCAGAAGCTCAAAGCGAAATAATCGACCTCCAATTCCACGCCGACCTTGATGTCCTGGAGGTCTTTCTCCGTCATGGGCGGCAGGTTGACCTTCACGCCGGGCAGATTGATGTGGCGCCGCGAGCCGAGGACCCCCTGAGTGAGGACCTCGCATTGCACGCGATTTTCCTTCTTGGCCAGGACCTTCATATGGAGGTTGCCGTTGTCGACGAGGACGACATCGCCTTCCCGGATATCGTCGACCAGGCCGTCGTAGTTCACGTCCACCGAGTAGTGCTCCTCGCTCTTGGCCCCCCGCACGGTGAATTCCACGGTGTCTCCGGGATGCAGGTCGAGGTTGGTGGCCACATCCCCGGTGCGGATGGCCGGACCCTGGGTGTCCATCATGATCGCGATATTGGCCGAAGTCTGCCGGGCCACTTCCCGGATGCGCGGCACCACTTGCCGCACCCAGTCGTGGGTGCCGTGGCTCATGTTGAGCCGGAAAACATTCGCGCCGGCGGCGATGAGGCGCGCGAGCATCTCGGGAGACTCCGTGGCGGGTCCGAGGGTGCAGACGATTTTGGTTTTGCGCATACGACAGCAAATCCCGCGGACGGTGGTGAGGCAAGAGCATCTTGGGCTGCAGTGAATTGAAGCTTGCCCCGCGGCAGGGGGGGCGATTTCTTCAAGGATCATGAATGATCCATTTGCCGCCTTGGAAAAATTTGCACCCGCCCCCGGGCGCGAGGGCTCATTTTATTCGTTGCCGCGCCTTGAGGCCTCCGGGCTCGGCCCAATTTCACGTTTGCCGGTCAGCATCCGGATCGTCTTGGAGTCCGTGCTGCGCAATTGCGACGGACGCAAGGTCCGCGAGCACGACGTGAGGACCCTGGCCGCGTGGAACGCCGCAAAGCCGGCGCCCGAGGAAATTCCCTTTGTCGTGGCCCGCATCGTGCTCCAGGACTTCACCGGTGTCCCGTTGCTGGTCGACTTGGCGGCCATGCGCAACGCCGTGGCGGCGGCCGGGCGGGATCCGGCCATGATCGAACCGCTTGTGCCGGTCGATCTCGTGGTCGACCATTCGGTGCAGGTGGACTTCTTCGGCAGTGCCGAGGCTCTCAAGTTGAACCTCGAGATGGAATTCCGCCGCAACCGCGAGCGCTACGAGTTTCTCAAGTGGGGCCAGCAGGCTTTCAAAACTTTCGGCGTGGTTCCTCCCGGCATCGGGATCGTCCATCAGGTCAACCTCGAATACCTGGCCAAAGGCGTGCTGTCGCAGCCGGTCGAGGGCGGGGAACTCTACTATCCCGACACGCTGGTCGGCACCGACTCGCACACCACCATGATCAATGGCCTCGGCGTGGTGGGCTGGGGGGTGGGAGGCATCGAGGCGGAGGCCGGAATGCTCGGACAGCCGGTCTATTTTCTCACCCCGGAAGTGGTCGGGGTCCATTTGAGCGGACGCCTCCGTGAAGGGGTGACGGCCACGGACCTCGCCCTGCATGTCACCGAGTTGCTGCGTAAAACAAAGGTGGTCGGCAAGTTTGTCGAATTCTACGGCGAGGGCGCCGCATCCTTGCCCCTGCCCGACCGCGCGACCATCGCCAACATGGCGCCGGAATACGGTGCGACCATGGGCTATTTTCCGGTCGACAGCGAGTCGGTCAATTACCTGCGCGGCACCGGACGGACGGACGAGCAGTGCTCGGCCTTCGAGGCGTATTTCCGGGCGCAGGGGATGTTCGGTATGCCGCGCCAGGGCGAGATCGACTACAGCGTGGAACTCGAACTCGACCTCGGGTCGGTGCAGCCCGGCGTGGCCGGACCCAAGCGTCCCCAGGACCGGATCAATCTGCCCGATCTCAAGCAGGCCTTCACAACCCTTCTCGAAAAGCCAGTGGCTGATGGCGGATACAACAAGCCTGCGACCGGACGTGGCCAACCTGCCGGTGTCAATGTCCAGCATCCCCGCTTTGAGATCCCGGCCGACGAGCAGAAGCAGGTCGAAGAAATGGAAGGGGATCGTCCCACTCCGGATCCGGTGACCGGCCGCACCGGCAATGGTGCCGCCACCCTGGATCACGGCAGCGTGGTCATCGCGGCCATCACCAGCTGCACCAACACGAGCAACCCGAGTGTCATGCTCGGCGCCGGACTGCTGGCCAAAAAAGCCGTGGAACGGGGGCTCCATGTGTCGCCTGCGGTCAAGACCTCGCTCGCGCCCGGGTCGCGCGTGGTGCAGGACTATTTGCATTCGACCGGTCTTCAGCCCTACCTGGACCAACTTGGTTTCCAGATCGTCGGCTATGGCTGCACGACGTGCATCGGCAACTCGGGTCCGCTCCCGCAAGCGGTGGAGGAAGCCATCACCGGCCACGACCTTGTCGCCGCCTCCGTGCTCTCCGGCAATCGCAACTTCGAGGCGCGTGTCCACCAGAACGTGAAGGCCAACTTCCTCATGTCCCCGCCGCTCGTCGTGGCCTTCGCGCTGGCCGGACGGGTCGACATCGACCTGACGCGGGAGCCGCTCGGGAAAGACAAGGAGGGCAAGGATGTGTTCCTCCGTGATCTCTGGCCCTCGTTGCAGGAAATCCGCGACGCCATGCGGTCCGCCCTCAAGCCGGAAATATTCCGCAAACTCTACCGGGATTTCGCCGATCAGAATCCGAAATGGAACGCGATCCCTTCGAGCGCGGGCCAGCTCTACCGGTGGGACGAAAAAAGCACCTACATCCAGAATCCGCCCTTCTTCCAAGGGTTTTCCATGCAGGCCGGCACGATCGCCGACATCGAGGGAGCGCGACCGCTCGGCATTTTCGGGGATTCGGTCACAACCGACCACATCTCCCCGGCGGGCGCGATCAAAGCGGCCTCACCGGCCGGGCAATACCTCGTCGATCATGGCGTGGAACCGAAGGACTTCAACAGCTACGGCAGCCGACGCGGGAACGACCGCATCATGACCCGCGGCACCTTCGCTAACGTCCGCATCAAGAACCTCATGGTCCCGGGTGTGGAGGGCGGGGTGAGCAAATACTTTGCCGCGGGCGCGAAGAGCGGCGAGCAGATGGCCATCTTCGATGCGGCGGAGAAGTACAAAGCCGATGGCACGCCTCTTGTCGTGCTGGCCGGACAGGAATACGGCACCGGTTCGAGCCGCGACTGGGCGGCCAAGGGCACCATGCTGCTCGGTGTGAAAGCCGTCGTCGCCCAAAGCTACGAGCGCATCCACCGCTCGAACCTTGTCGGCATGGGGGTGCTGCCGTTGCAGTTCGAGGATGGAACGGGCGCGCAGACGCTGGGGTTGGATGGTTCCGAGACGTTTGACGTGCTTGGGTTGTCGAACGAGGTCAAGCCGCGGCAGAAGCTCACGCTGCGGATCAACCGCGCCGACGGGAAGAGGCAGGAGGTGCCGGTCATTCTCCGCATCGATACCCCGATCGAGGTCGAATACTATCGCCACGGTGGGATCTTGCCCTTTGTCCTGCGCGAGTTGATGGCCGCAGTGTAACCCGTTGCTCTTCCCTCTGTAGCGGCGGTCGTAGACTGCCGCTACAAATGGGTGGGTTGCGCCTCAACCCGCCTTCAACACTTCGATGAAAGCCTCCTGCGGGATATTGACCCGGCCGATGCTCTTCATCCGCTTTTTGCCTTCTTTCTGCTTCTCGAGAAGCTTGCGTTTGCGCGTGATGTCGCCGCCGTAGCATTTGGCGGTGACGTTCTTGCGCATGGCGCTGACACTTTCGCGGGCGATGATCTTGCCGCCGATGGCGGCTTGGATGGCGACTTGGAAAA
>JBBECM010000034.1:0-5871 GCA_040881855.1 Chthoniobacterales bacterium
CCGAGACGAACTCGGTGGTGAGGACGTCGGCGCCGCGGGCTTTGCAGATGCGGCGGAAGACGGAGTTGGTCACGCCGGCCATGGGGGCGAGGAAAAGCACCGGGGTTTGCGGGCGGCGGGTGAAGCCGGTGGTCTGCAAGGTGCTCATGATCGCAGCGGCCCGGTCGCCGCGGCGACCGGGCCTTACCGGTCAGGCGATTTCTCCGAGTTGGAGTCCGAGGAGGGCGGAGACTTCCTTCTGCACTTCGGGGACTTGGGAAAGGGCGAGGCGGGGGTTGGGGATGAGGAAGGTTTCGCCGGTGCCGGTGCGTTCGTAGACGAGAACGTCGGGGTCGGTGCTTTCCATCGGCTTGAGCAAGCGTTTGCGCTCGAGCATGAGGGCGAGGATGTAGCGGGCGTTTTTGGTGGTGTCCGCGTTTTCCTCGATGAGTTTGCGCAGGATGCTTTCGGCGTCCTGGTTGGCCAACGGTTCGGGCGGAGGCGGCGGGGGAAACTCGAATTCCGATTTCCAGAACGAAAACGGCGGCGGGTCGGCCGGGCGGTCGGCCCAAGCTTCGTCGCAGATATCCTCGCGGCGGAAGGCGTCGGCTTCGCGGTAGAGGGCGGTGTAGAAAGCTTCGCCTTGGCGGAAGGGGCGCTGCGTGAGGGTGCAGGTTTCGGAGCGTTTGCGGATTTCCCAGTCTTGGTTCATGGCGTGTTCAGCTGAGGAGGCTCGGGAGTTCGCGGTTGGTGCTGCGCATCCAGATGAGAAAACAGCCTACGCCGGCAAAAAACACCACGGGGGCCCAGACGGCAAAATCGGCGTTCATGCGGTCGCCTTTGCCGAGCGCGAGAAAAAGGCTGCTGCCGAGGATGAGGAGAAAGAAAAGTCCGATGGCCATGGTGATGCTGCCCATGATGCCGCGGCGCGAGTAGATGATGCCGAGCGGTCCGGCCAGAAGCACGGCCACGAAGCAGCCCCAAGGCAGGGCCCAGCGGTAGGCGAGCTGCGTGCGGTAGGGGGCGAGGCGCGTTTCGGAAAAGTGGCTGTTGTTGGTGATGTATTCGCGCAGTTCGCGCACGGAAAGGAAGTTGGCATCAAGGACCGAACTACTGATACGCCAGGGGGTTTCGGACATGTTGCTGAGGCGGAGAACTTCGAAGTAACGTTGCTCGGTGACATCGCCCAGCGGGTTGAAGTCGACAACCTTGCCTTTGTCGAGCCGCCACGTTCTGGTCGCGTGGTCGTAGGTCGCCTGCTCGGCGTAGTAGCTGCGGCGCAGGTTGCCGTCCGGTGCTTCCTGCATGATTTGCACCGAGGCGAGGCGCTCGATGGCGGGGTTGAGACGGGCGATATACCAGAACCGTCGGTCCTCGCGGTTGCGGAAGAGGTGGCCGCGGATGGCTTTGCGGTTCACGTCACCTTCCTTGCGCAGGTCGGTGAGGATTTCCTTTTTGACTGCGCCGGCATGCGGGGCGGCGGCGTAGTTGAGGGAGGTGGCGATGGCTGTGAGCGCCAGGCCGAGGAGGATGAGCGGCGTGAGGACCCGCACCACGCTGCGGCCGGCGCAGAGCATGGAGATGATCTCGTTGCGCCGCGACATCTGGGTCAGAGCGAAAAGAGAGGCCAAGAGGACGCCGATGGGGAGGCTGATGAGAATGATTTCCGGGGCGCGCAGGAGATAAAATTCCGCGACGAGCGAAAGAGGGGCTTCGTTATCCAGAAAAGTGGGTGCATTCTCACTGAGGTCGAAGATCAGCCAGATGGACACAAAACCCACCACGCAGTAGATGAACGGCAGGAGAACGCGGAAAAGGATGTATCGGTCGAGAATCTGCATCGGCCAGCACCGGCTGTGGCCGGTCGGATCGCGCATTATCTCCGGACCGGCCGTTCGCTTCAATGTCATTCCCTCCATGCAGGGGGGAGGCTCCCGATGATCTCGCTGGCCCCGGAGGGTGCGACGGGACCGGGTTGGGCCGCGCGGATGGAGGACGTTTTCTCGCCCGGCGGGTTGTTGTCCGCCGCGAACAACTACGAGTTCCGTCCCCAGCAACTGCTCATGGCGCAGCGCGTGGCCGGGGCGGTGGCGCGGGCCGGGCATCTGGTGGTCGAAGCGGGCACCGGCACGGGGAAGTCGCTGGCCTACTTGGTGCCGTCCGTGCTGGCGGCGGTCGAGGAGGGGCGCAAAGCCATTATCTCCACGCACACGATCAACTTGCAGGAGCAGTTGCTCTACAAAGATCTGCCGCTGGTGGCGAAGTTGTTGCCGGTGGAATTCGAGGCGACGTTGCTCAAGGGGCGGCAGAACTATTTGTGTCCGCGCCGCCTGCACAAGGCGCTGGAGAACCGGGCCGAGCTATTCACCAGCGCGGAGACGGCGGAACTCGAGCGCATCCACGATTGGAGCCGCCGGACCCGTGACGGCTCGCTGGCCGATCTTGAACCGCTGCCGGATCCGGCGGTGTGGAATCTGGTGTGCAGCGAGGCGGGGATTTGCACGCAGCGCACCTGCGGGGGTGGGGATAGTCCGCGGTGTTTTTACCAAGCAGCGCGGCGGCGGGTGGAAGGGGCGAACGTTGTCGTGCTCAACCACAGCCTGCTTTTCATTCTGCTGGGCGGACGCGATCCGCTGTCGGAGGAGGGTCCGGGGCATTTGTATCCGAACGATTTTCTGGTCATCGACGAAGCCCACACCATCGAAGGGGTGGCGGCCAAGCATCTCGGGTTGCGGTTGTCGCAATATGAATTGCGCTTTCTGCTGCAGCGGTTGTGGAACCCGCGGACGAAAAAGGGATTGATGGTGGCGCTCAAGGCGAAGTCGGGTGGCGGCGTGGTGGCGGCGGCGCTGGACGAGGGTGAGCGTTTTTTCGCGGCGTTGACCAACGCGTGCAATTTCAGCAAGGGCAAGGAGGTGCGGGTGCGGGCGCCCCTGGAGTTGCCGATGAGCGCGGTGACGCGTTTGCAAGAGGTCCGGCAGGTGTTGAAGGAGGCGGCGGGGGAGGCGGGCGAGGATCTGCGGGCCGAGGCGGGGGAGTTGTCCGCGCGCTTATCGGGTTTTATCGACGGCTTGCCGGTGTTCAACGACCAACGGGCGGAGGACAGTGTGTATTGGGCTTCGTTGAGCGGGCGCCGTGATCAATTCACCACAGCGCATGCCACCCCGGTGGACCTGGCGACGGAGTTGCGGCGGTTGCTTTTCCGCGAAGAGACGACGGCGGTGCTGACCAGCGCGACGCTTTCGGTCGGGCGTGCGGATTTGATGTATTTCCGCGAGCGCGTCGGCGCGGAGGACGCGGAGGCGGTGCAGATCGGGAGTCCCTTTGATTACCCGCGGCAGATGAAGATCTATGTTGTCAAAAAAATGCCGGACCCGCGGGCGGCCGATTACGAAGCGGAGTTGGAAAAGTGGATCCGGCACTTCACCGCGGAGACGAGCGGGCATGCTTTTGTCCTTTTCACCAATGCGCGGTTGATGCGCAGTCTGGCGGGCAAGATGGAATCGTATTTTGCCGATCGCGGTTGGCCGTTGCTGGTGCAGGGGGCGGACCGCTCGCGGCATCGCATGGTGGAGGATTTTCGCGGGGCGGCGAATTCGGTGCTCTTCGGGCTGGACAGTTTCTGGAGTGGGGTCGATGTGCCGGGCGGGGCGTTGCGCAATGTGATCATCACGCGGCTGCCCTTTGCCGTGCCGGATCATCCGCTGGTCGAGGCGCGGCTCGAGCAGATCGAGGCGCGGGGTGGGGACCCGTTTTCGGAATACTCGCTGCCGGAGGCGATTTTGAAATTGCGCCAGGGGGTCGGGCGGCTGATCCGCACGGCGTCCGACGAAGGGATTGTCGTGCTGCTCGATAACCGGCTGGTGACGAAAAACTACGGGCGGGCGTTTCTCAAAGCCTTGCCCGAATGTCCGGTGGAGGTGGTGTGATGGGTGCCGGTCGTTGGATTTTTGCCGGGGTAGCGCTGGTCGCAGGGCTCGGGCCTTGGTGGATGGCGCGGGAGGAGGGGGCGCGGTCGTTTCCGGGATTCGTGGTTGATGACGGAACGGCTGGCGCCGCTACAGGGGCGCGGTTTGCAACTGAGCGGATCAATGTTGGTAGTCCGCATGCCAAGGCGCACTCGGCCACGCTGGCGGAGATGCCGGATGGATCGCTGGTCGCAGCGTGGTATGCGGGGAGCGGCGAAGGGGCGGCTGACGTGGTGATTGACCTGACGCGGCGTGCGGCTGGTGGTGGGTGGTCCGAACCACGGCCGATCATGACGCGGGAGCAGGTGCGGAGGGATTTGCGGCGGAATGTGATTTCGCTGGGCAATCCGTTGTTGCTCTCTGACGCGAGCGGCCAACTCGGATTGCTCTTTGTTTCCATCGCGGCGGGGCGTTGGTCGGGGAGTTCGATGAATCTGGCTTGGTCGGAGGATGGCGGGGCGACGTGGGGTCCGTTGAGAAACCTGACGATGAACCCGCTGGCAAATCTGAGCGCCTTGCCGCGTAATCCGCCGGTGGCGCTGGTCGGCGGCGGCTGGGCGGTGCCGGTTTACGAGGAATTCCTCGGCAAGTTTCCGGAGATTCTCTGGCTGCAGCCGCGAGGGAACGAATGGTCGTCCGCCGTGTCGCGCATTGCAGGGGGCGTCTCCATCCTCCAGCCGTCCTTGGTGCCGCTTTCGCGGGAGCGGTCGGCGGTGTTTTTCCGCGATTTTCGTCCGGCTCAATGGATGTCGGCAGCGTGGTCCGATGATGCGGGGCGCACTTGGACCAAACCGGTCGCGACCGAATTGCCGAACAGAGATTCGGGAATGTGTGCGGTGCGTTTGTCGGACGGCGCGTTTCTGTGCGCCTACAATGATCTGTCGTCGGGCAAGCGGGAAAACCTGCGTCTGGCGTTGTCCGAAGACGACGGGCGGACTTGGCGCACCATTGCCACTTTGGCCGAGGAGGATGGCAGTGAATTTTCTTATCCGTATTTTATCCGCGGGGCGGACGGGATGATCCGCATGGTGTATTCGGCCCGGCGGACGGAAATTGTTTTCGCCGAGTTCAACGAGGCTTGGGTGCGGGAGCAAGCGGAGGGCGTGCGATGAAGGATACGGTCGCTCTCTGGACCGCGCTGGTGCCGTGGTTGCTGCTGTGGTGGTTTTTCCAGCGGGTGGCCCGGCTGCGCGGATGGGGCGGGACGGCGGTCGCGGGAGCGGTGGCGTTGGCGGCGGTCTGGTTCCCGTGGTTCGGGCATCCGTTGCCGTTTTGGAGTGCGGGTTTGAGTGCGAATTTCAGCGTGGTCATGGTTGTGCTGCTCGTTCTGGGCATTGCGGATCGTGCGCGTGACGGCGATAGCTTGCGGTCCGGTGGATGGCGGGCGGCGTGGATTTTCGGCGCGGTGGCGGGTGTGCTGCTCTATCCGAGTGCGCTGGGCATGGGCCCGCGGAATTTCGATGCTTACGCGTTGGGATGGCCGTGGTTGTTTTGGGGCCCATCGGTGCTGCTCTTCGGCGGCGCGGGGTTGACGGCCGCCTCGTTGCTCTGGCGCGGCAATCGTTTTGGTTGGATTCTGTTCGGGGCGCTGCTGGCGTATTCCACCGGGTTCCAAGAGTCGGACAATTTGTGGGATTACCTGCTGGATCCCGTCTACGGCGCGGTCGCCCTGCTCGCGCTGGGTTGGGCGGTCCTGAAGTCGCGCCGGGCCGCAGCCAACGGGATTGTCAGTCCGCGCTGATCTGGTCATCAATGTTGTCATGCGTGTTTTTCTCTCGCTCTGCCTGGCGGCTGGTCTGACCGGTTGCGGTTCCCAGCCGCGGGCCGACCTTGTTTTTCTCAACGGGGCGGAGCCGGAGACACTCGATCCGGCGTTGATCACTGGTCAGCCGGAGGGGCGGGTGGCCAATGCGTTGTTCGAGGG
>JBBECM010000035.1:0-1075 GCA_040881855.1 Chthoniobacterales bacterium
AATCGGGTCCCGGGGAGTGATTAGCTCCCCGGTCCCACACCACCCTGCGTACGGCTCCGTACAGGGCGGTTCCAATCAGACACGGGCATTTCGCCCGTAGTGAAGGACGATCCAGATGGCTCTCACGTCCGGAACTCCTTGTTCTTCCAACCAACGGTTGTTAAGCGCGTAGCGCACGATCTCGTTCTGGCTCATCCGCCAGTAGCCTTTGCGGCTCCGCGTCGCCATGTGCACTGTGCTTGGGTCTGCGCCCAAGGCTAACAGGTTCCGGCGGCGCGTGCGCGGTTGCTTCCACTGCTTCCAATAATACAACCTCACCCGCCGCCTGACCCACACTGACAGCGCCCTCACTTCCTTGTAGGTGGAACTGAGTTTGTAGTAGTTGAGCCAGCCACGGACGAAGAGGTTCAGCTCGTCGATGACGGTCTGGACGTTGTGCCCGCGGTTGCGGCTGGTGATTTCCCTGATCCGTTCCTTGAAACGGTGGTGCGCCTTTTCCGTCCACGCCAGCTTTGCCCGGTTGTTCAATCGGTAGCCGAGGAACTCGCAGGTCTTGAGCGGCGCGGCGCGGCTTTTGGCACGGTTGACGATCAGTTGCAGCCGTCCTTCGCAGTATCGGGTCAATGATGCCATCACCCGTTTCGCCGCGTTCGTGCTTTTCACCGTGACGATGAAGTCGTCGGCATATCTCGCGAACTTGTGTCCGCGTGACTCCAATTCCTTATCGAGCGGATCGAGCGCGATGTTGGCCAACAGCGGTGATAGCGGACCACCCTGCGGCACTCCCAGAGGCGTGGCCTCGTGGGTGCCGTCGGGCAGCTCCACTCCCGCCGTCAGATAACGCCGGATCAGGCCGAGTGTCCTGCGACACCGGGTCTTTTCGCGCAGCGCGTTCATCAGGCGGTCGTGGTTGACCGTGTCGAAGAACGATTTGAGGTCGCATTCCACGGCGTGGCGGCGGCCTTCCTTCCAGCTTTCCTCCATCGCGGCCACCGCTTGATGAGCGGAGCGGCCGGGACGGTATCCATGGCTGTGATCGCTGAAGCCCGCCTCGAAAGGCTGACTCAGCACTTGT